>NZ_NCWQ01000010.1:0-82319 GCF_002156885.1 Flavobacterium sp. AJR
TGCAATAAATATTTGCAATGAATTCAAAAGCATCCAAGAAAAGTTCGTAGAAAAATACAACTTAAACGATTTTACAGAATGGTTTTACGATGAAGAAACATCATTAATTACATTTAAAAAAGGGCAAACCGAACTAAATTTTGAATACATTCCAATTGGTAGTTATTCTAATTCGGGTAAAACTTGGTTATGGGCATGGAATAATAAAGAATTGCTTCATAATAATAAACTTAAAACTTTATTAATAAAACAGTTTGGAGAAAAAAACAATTATTCAAAACTAACTGAAGGTTTCTTTGATGCTGATAAATATGTTGGTTGGGAATTGACTGCAATAGCCTATAACATGATTGAAGCAATCGGTTCGTATCGAATTGTTAATGATAATAATCTTGAAATATATTTTTTGTTAACTGATAAAATTGAAAGCAATTTCGTCGAAGAACTAAAAATTATAAATAAAAGTAAAACAGAAAAACAGATTCAATGCAAAAAACACGGTTCTAACAGGCTCGCCTTTATTTGCCAACATCTTAACGAAATAGATAAAACTGGTTTTGAAGAAGCATTTGAATCAGAAATTGGAATGTATTTAGGAGAAGATGATGATTTATCTGCTTGGTGCAATAAATGTGAAGAAACTAGAATTAAAGATGATGGTTGGAATGAAGAAAATATAAAAATGGCTAAAATAAAATTAGTTTGTGAAGAATGCTATTTCGAAATAAAAGAAAAAAATTTAATTTAAAATCACATTATGAAAAAACTTATACTCCTTTTTTTCTTCGCAATCGGATTAAATTCTGCTCATGCAGAATGTGGTGTAAACGGAATGCAATTTTTCCCAAAGAAAACAAACATAAGTTTAAATTCGATGTTTATCATACAGGGATATTACATGAGTGAAAAAACAATCAATAGTTTCAAAAATCGAACTGCTTATTTACAAAGTAAGAAAGGTGAATTGGTAAAACTTAATCTTGTTGAAATTCTAAAAGGTCAAATGAGTCTGACACAGGCCATTTTTAAACCTGCAAAACAACTAAAACCTAATACCATTTACTTCTTAAAATACTCTAAGCAAACAGAGAGAGAAACAGAAGAAATGACACAGTGGAATACTGAAACGAACCAAAATGAAAAAGTTTACTGGAAAACAACAAACAAAAATTCAGCTGAATTATTAAATCCTAATCTGAAGATTAAATATCAAAAAACAGAAGTTAGAGAATATGGTTGTGGTCCTGCGGCAAATGCAATATTCAATGTTACCAATAAATCTGATTCTGAAATCTGGTACAAAACAGAAATGGTTGACCTAAATACAAACCAAAAAACTGTGTTTTATATCAAAGAATGGGATGGGAAACTTAATGTAGGACATGGAATGTGTTCCGGAGCTTTTACTTTTACCAAACTTGGAAAATATAAGGTCAGATTCACTCCAATGAATACGGATGGAAAGTCATTAAATACAACAAAGTGGATAAATTTTGAAAGTCCATTTAAGAATGATAAAAGCAGTTCTTAAAGAAAAACAATCAACCCGAAAAACCAGATTTGTAACAAATTATAAAAAACAGAGTCTATATAATAAAACCAATTATTAACAACCAAAAATAAATTTATGAAACCAAGAACTATTTGCTTAATCGGATTATCTTTTTTTGTTAGTAGTTATATCATGTTTTCACAAGGTTCTAAATTTGCTTATTTTCAAAAACCTATAGATTTTGCACACTGGTTTAATTTAATTGGAGCTGTATTGTTACTTTCTTTTAATGATGTATTCCCTAAGAATAAACTTAATTCAGTAGCTTCTTTTCTAACCATTTTAGGAGTTATAGGTCACGTTGGGCTTTGTACTATTGACTTTATAATGTGGAGTTTTGGAGATGACGAAATCTCAAAAACGGAATTAAGTAATCAGATAAGTAATACGCCATCTATTTTATATCCTTTTGTTATTATTGGTCCATCTTTACTTTTTATAGGATTGGCAGCGCATGCCTTAAATTTTATTAAAACTCATACCTTTAGTGCCTTAATGGTTATAATTGGAGCACCCGCAGTAGGTATTTCTTTCTTTGTATTAAAAAACGGATCGTATATGGTACTAAGTTGTATCCTTTTTGCTTTGGGATTGTTTTCATTACTTTATAGAAATGATGACAGAACAATATTGACTGAATAGCAAACCACATTTCCTAAATTCATATACTACAACAGCACATTACTAATCTTCTTAAAAATGAAAAAACTTCTAATCCTTACCCTCTTATTATTAGAAACTGGAGTAGCCTTTTCTCAAATAAAAACGGAGAGCTATCTTAAAAAACTCAGTGAGCAACATCAATTTGTAAAGATGGATAGCTTAAATAATAAAATTAGAACTAAAGATTATTATTTTTATAAAGCACTGTTTGCCAACATATGTAATAAACCTGATTTATCAAACTTATATTTAGATAGCTTAAATAAAAGCCAAATCACCAAAGAATTCAGGTATTATAAATTAAAAAACGACAACTACATAAAGCTGTTTGATTATGCAAATGCTTTTAAAACATCTGGTATTTTAACCTCTACATTTTCAGAAAAATTCACAAAAGAAGAACGGGATGATGAACTGAATACAAGACGTATTTGGGAAGTTTTGAAATTACAGAAATCTCAAATAATCGATTCTTTTTCTAATCATTCTGTGGCAACAAAAAAAGATAAAGCAGGTTTAATTACCACTAATGTTTTAGCAAATACTATAGATACAGATTTTGTTTTTGATACTGGAGCTGGTATTAGCTGCATAACCGAAAGTTTAGCAAAGAAACTAGGCTTTATCATCTTACCAGATAACAACATCGAAGTTATGAGTTTTACTGGCGTTAAAAACAAAGTACTTATGGGCATTGCTCCTGTTTTAAATATCGGAGATATAAAAATTCATAACGCCATCTTTTTGGTTTATCCTGATTCAGCATTTACATTTGCAAATGGTAAATATGTAATAAATGGTATCATAGGATTTCCTATTATTAAAGAATTAGGAACAGTTACAATTGAAGAAAATAGCCTTACTTTTTCTAAAAACAAAACGATCAAGAGCAACGACAAAAACTTATTTATAGATGAACTTCGTGCCATTGTAATGCTAAATTTTAAAGGTAAAACTCTCCCATTTAATTTTGATAGTGGTGCAAAAACAAGTTCATTTAATAAATCTTTCTACGAATTATTTAAAACTTATTTGGATAAAAATAGTACTCTAATTTCTGCAAAAACAGCCAGTGCAGGCGGACAAGAAATTACTTCAGAACTTTTGGAACTAAAAGATCAACAAATTCTATTAGGGAAAAATCAAATAAACGTACCTAAATTGCAAGTCGATAAATCTAATTATGGTGTTTATGGAAAAGTAAATTATGGCAATATCGGACAAGATATAATTGGTCAGTTTAAGAAAGTCACCATTAGTTTTGATCATAATTATCTCAAATTAGAAAATTGATAATCTCCGTTAAAGCGTAAAATAAGGAAAACCATACAAAGTAAAATAACTATTAACAACATAATATCTTTGCTAAAATTCCCTTTTTAAATTCGTATTTTCGTTAGATAAAAAACATTTCTATTTAAATACTAAATCCTACGAAAACATGAATGACACTTGGACTGAAAGATGGAATGACAGATATAGCGCAGATGAGTTTGCTTATGGCGAACAACCAAATAACTATTTAAGAGAACAATTAGAAAAAGGTAATCCCGGGACAATTCTTTTTCCTGCCGAAGGCGAAGGGCGCAATGCCATTTTTGCAGCCAAACTAGGCTGGACAGTTTCGGCATTTGATATAAGCATAGAAGGAAAAAACAAAGCCTTACGACTTGCCGAATCAAATAATGCAACTATCGACTACCAAGTTGGCGAATTGCAAACATTAAATTATACTTCAGAACAATTTGATGTAATTGCATTAATTTATGCGCATTTCCCTAGCGACATTAAATCTTCATACCACAAAACACTTAGTACGTTTTTACGAAAAGATGGCTTGATAATTTTTGAAGCTTTTAGCAAGAAACATATCGAATACAACTCCAAAAACGAAAAAATTGGTGGACCAAAAGAATTGGATATGTTATTTTCTATTGAAGAAATACAATCTGACTTTCCAGATTATGAGATCATCGAATTAGTAGAACAAGAAATCGAATTGAACGAAGGTCTTTTTCATAATGGGAAAGGTTCTGTAATACGATTTGTTGGCCGAAAAAAATAATAATGAAGAAACTAATAACATACCAGATCGATTCCTTTACCAAAGAAAAATTTAAAGGAAATCCTGCAGGAGTCGTTGTAAATGCCAACGGATTGAATGATTACGAAATGCAGCAAATTGCGAGAGAATTAAACAACTCCGAAACGGCTTTTCTTTTTCCTCCCGATAGTAATGATTGCGATGGTGTAATACGATACTTTACGCCAAGTACTGAAGTTCCTATTTGCGGACACGCTACTATTGCTGCAATGTATGCCAAAGCTGTCGAAGAAAATTTAGATTCTTGTGTATTAAAATTTAAAACCAAGATTGGTACTCTTCCTTTTGAAATTATCAAAAACAATGGAGATTATCAAATTGTAATGACTCAGGGAAATTTTGAACTTAGCCCTACATTCGATAACGATATAAACAACAGAATGCTAACTGCATTAGGGCTGGAAGAATCTGATTGGGATGAGAAATGCCCGATTCAGATAGCTTCTACAGGACATTCGAAAGTTATGATTGGTATTAAAAGCAGAACAAAACTTAATGCTTTAACTCCAAACTACAATGCTCTCGCCGACTTAAGCAAAGTGATTAATTGCAATGGTTATTTTGTCTTTACATTCGACTCTGACGATAAAGATATATTGACCTACGGCAGAATGTTTGCCCCTGGAATTGGTATCAATGAAGACCCTGTTACTGGTAATGCAAATGGACCACTAGGGGGATATTTAATAGAAAACAAAATCGTTGATTTTAATGGTAATGAATTCGAATTTAACGGAAGACAAGGTGAGAAAATAGATCGACTTGGCGTAATAAAAGTTAAAGTTAAGATTGAAAATAATAAACCATCATTGATTCAGATAAAAGGAGATGCTGTGGTAGTTTTTAGAACCGAAATAGCCATTTAAAATAAACTATATTAGTTAAAACCTTAAACTAAACAAATATGAAACAATTCTTTTTAAGTATAATTATTTTAGTGCTTGCGGCTTCTTGTAATTCCAATAGTAACGAAACTAGCAATGACGCTAAGGTAATGGCAATGGAAATACCACCACCTCCTCCACCTTCTACGGGTTCTGATACTAATTATAAAGATAAAAAAGAAGTATCTGAAGACAAAAATACTGAACCAGAAACTATTAAGCCTGTAGTAAAAGAAAAAAAAATCATAAAAGACGGAACTGTTTCGGTTAAAACAAATGACATTGCTGCAAGCAAGAAAAATATAGATGAATTAATAAAAAAACTTAACGGTTATTACGAAGTAGAAGACTTACAGAATACCGATCAGTCAATTTCATACGATTTAAAAATAAGAGTTCCAGCCGATAACTTCGAAAAACTAATATCTAATATCGAAAATGGAAAAGATGAACTTACAAGCAAAAGTATACAAGCCAGAGATGTAACCGAAGAATTTGTTGATATTACAACTCGTTTGGCTAATAAAAGAGAATATTTAAAACGTTATAAAGAATTACTTTCCAAAGCTTCTACCGTAAAAGATATTCTTGCAATCGAGGAAAATATAAGAGTAATCGAAGAAGAAATAGAAAGTACAGAAGGACGCTTAAAATACCTTAGCGACCAAGTATCTTTTAGTACGCTGAATTTAAATTTATATAAAGAAAAAGAGTATATCTATAAAGCTCGAGAACAAGATAAATTTTCGGAAAGAATTAAAAATTCTATTAGCGAAGGATGGACTTCTATTGTTGATTTCCTATTGTGGTTATTTTCAATTTGGCCATTTATCATCCTAATAACTGGTATTATATACATTTTTAGAAAAATTCGTAGAAAACGTAAAAACCAAGCACAATAATAAGTGTAGATGAAAATTGTAGAAATTAGAAAAAGTGACCTAGATTCTCTAAGGAAGATATTCTTAGAAGAAAGGCAAACAACATTTTCGTGGGTAGATCCAGCTACATTTCATTTACATGATTTTGATACTGAAACCGAAGGAGAATATATTCTGGTTGCTATTCTCGATGATATTACAATTGGATTTATTTCTATTTGGCTGCCCGATAACTTTATTCACCATTTATATGTAGATAAAAAATATCATGGCAAAGGCATAGGAACTCAGTTGCTAAAAGCCGCTCTCAAGAAAACTAATTTTCCCTTTACTTTAAAATGTCTAGAAAAGAACATACAAGCAATAAATTTCTATAAAAGTAAAGGCTTCATCGAGAAAGAAAAAGGAGGATCTGAGCAAGGAACTTTTATTGTATTTGAGTTAGTAAAGAATCCAGAATAATATGATTATAATTAATTTTAACACATAGTCACAATCCCGAAGCACAATGTCATTAAGTTAAGAGAAAAATGATAAAAAGATTTAAGATTTTTGACTAACGTCCCGAAGCGTCGGAACGGGAGAAAATCCGTGTTTAATCCGTGTTTTCGCTATAGCGAATCCGCATCATCCGCGTTCCCTTATAGACAATCTTTGTTGAGAATATAATTAACCATAATTAGCTCAAAAAGGCTTAACTTGATGACATTGGCTGCGGGAATATGTGTTAAGTTTTTTTCAAATCTTCATCTTAAAACAAACTTCATGAAAAAGATATGTATCGTTGAGTTTCCATCAAATTTGGGTTTAAAAGAACCTCAACCAGGAAAAGAACCTGGCGTAAAACTTTTACCAGATTGGTTAAAGAAACTCAATTTGCATAACTTAATAAATCCAGAAAGTATTCTCAGGCTCGATTCTCCTGCATACAGCAACAAAAAAGATCTAGAAACTGGAATTCTCAACGCAAATTCTTTAGCAGATTATGCGATAAAACAAGCTGAATTAATACATAACCTAATCACAACAAATAAATTCCCATTTGTAATTGGTGGAGATTGCAGCATTCTTTTAGGCGCAGCAATTGCCTTAAAACAAAACGGGAATTATGGCTTGTTTTACCTAGACGGACATACCGATTTTATAGATATTTCTTTGTCGGAAACTGGTGGTGTTGGCGGTATGGCTGCATCTATAGTAACTGGCAACGGACATAAAAAGTTAACCAATATCTTAAATCTTTCCCCTTATATAAAAGAAGAAAATCTTTGGTGTGTGGGCAATCGCGAATACGATGACGAATATGAAAATGAAATTCGTAAATCGGACGCCACATATATTAGCCTGGATTTATTAAGAAAACGAGGTATTGCAAATTGCATTCAATCGTTTCTTTTAGAAATTGAAAATAAAAATCTAGATGGATTTTGGCTCCATATCGATGTTGATGTTTTAAATGATTTGATAATGCCTTGCGTAGATAGCCGAACACCTGATGGTTTAGCGTATCAGGAATTTAACGAACTTACTTCCCTCCTATTCCAAAGCAAAAAACTTACTGGATTTGAGATAACAATCCTAGATCCCGATTTAGATACTACGGGAGAATATACGGCAGCTTTTGCAGATAATCTTGCTGCGACTTTTAATTCTACATGGTCCAAATAATTCCTAAGATAATCATATTTAAAATAAAAATTATATTTTTGTGGCTATATTCCGATGTAAATAGTTTTCTAACTAATTGCTTCTATTTTTAACAATTAAAAACAAAAATAATGAAAACAAGTATTTTAACTTTAGTAGTTGCAGTACTTTCTTTAGTAAGCTGTAAAAACAATGACAATCCAAAAACTGTAACTACAAATACAGATAGTAATTTGGCTCCTCTTGAAAAATTAACAACAGGAAATCAAAGATTTTTGAATGAGAAATCAATTCATCCACACCAAAACAAAAAATCTGTTCTTGAAAATCAGGATGGACAAAAACCATTTGCTGTTATCATAACCTGTTCTGATAGTAGGGTTTCCCCCGAAATTGTATTTGATCAAGGTATTGGCGATTTATTTGTGATTAGAAATGCTGGCAATCTAATTTCTGATATTGATATGGGAAGTATAGAATATGCCGTAGAACACTTGGATACAAAATTAATTGTCGTTTTGGGGCATACAGAATGTGGCGCCATAAAAGCATACATTAACGATAAAGATGGCGAATATAAAAAACACTTTAACCATATAGATGATATCGTAGAAATGATAGCAAAAGAAAATGAAGAAATAGAAGCTGATAAAATAACTCCTAAAGCAACTAATTATCTGGGAGCAATTAATGCCAACATTAAGCATTCGACAAGACTTATCCAGGAAAATAAAATCATTAAAGAACACAAAATACAAGTTGTATCTATGCAATATGATGTTCATAAGGGAAAAATAATACAATTGTAGCAATACATAGAAATATACTTGCAAAACGTAATAAAAAACTTATATATTTGTTTCTTTATCAAAGCTTAATTATAAAGAAACCATGAAAAAATTAACCAACATTCTTCTGCTTCTAGCCTTTAATATTTGTTTCTCTCAATTCGGAATTATAAATGACCCTGATGGTTATGTTAATGTTAGAAATTCTGCAGGAAAATCGAACAAAATAATTGACAAATTAGATAATGGAGCAATCGTTTATAATTATGAACCAGATGGTAACTGGGTTAATATTGACTACAAAAAAGGTAAAGAAAACTTAAACGGATATGTCTATAAAGACCGAATAATCGATTTAACAAACTTCACAAAAATACCAGTTAGAGAAAATAAAAATGGAGTTATAAAACTCGAAAACAACAATGTTAAGGTAGCGATCACTGAAATTGCATTTAGTCCAAAAAACCACAAACTAAAATATAATAGTGAAAGTCCAACTTTATTAGAAACTATTGATGATCAAGTTATATTTGGAACTGATGGAAATATCCCTAAAAGAAAGTACAAATCAATTGAAATAGAAGTTGATAAAATTTTAATAAACGTACCCGAAAATGCTTTAAAGAATGCATTTGAGCCTAATCTGGAACAAACTATGGTCAACTACGATTCTGTAAATGACATATTGTATATACAATCTTCCAATAGTGATGGCGCTGGTAGCTACGTGATATTATGGGTAATCGAGAAAAAGAAATTCAAAACCAGAGCTGAAGCCCGTCCTTTCTAAAAATCATAGAGCATTATAAAATTAAAAGTCCATGAAATACTTATTTTATATACTAATCCCTCTCATCATTTCGTGTCAAAATAGAGCAGAAACCAAAGAAGAAGATAGTAAAAAGAATAAAAACCTGATATACTTTAATTCTCATTTCATGGCAGACTTAGGCGATGATGAATGGTATAAACTACAACCTAAAATGGACTCTCCTATTAAAACGCAGTATCTGGATGATGTTATTTATGTCACAAAATATATTGATGTAAATGCTTGCGGAACCTATGTGGGAGATATAGAGATAAAGAATGATACTATTTACTTAATTCATAGATTAGTATCTGATGAAATCTGCGCTACAACCTCGATAAATAAGGTAATCTATATCATAAAAAATCCAAATCAAAAAAAGTACAAAATGATTATTCGCTATGAATAATTTAAAAAAACATTATAATTATTACTTTTAATTATTACTTTTAGTTGTAAAACAATTACGAATGTAAATAATATTAACTCCTGTTTTAATTTTTAAATAAAAAATTACCGCTATGAAATATAAAAAATATTTAATTTGGAGTTTATTGTTTATCATGTTTTACGTATTGTTCGTTTCTTCTTTTCTTATGAACGCATGGGGATATATTTCTGATAAGAATTACCATTTACCAAAAGAATCAAACTTACTTATTTTTAATGCTACCACCATGCAAAGCCCTTCTAGTGATATTTGGGTATATGGCGAAGATTATAATAACTATTATTACAATGCTGGTTTAAAAGCCGAAGATATTATTACGATATCCAAAGAAGATATGAAAAGCTGTCCTAATTTTAGTCCTTCAAATGTATCTACATGGTGTGGAGCAGAAACTCCTGTTATTTTAAACTCAAAGACTAAAAACTAAAATTACCTTGCAAAAAACACTTCTAATAGCAATCACACTTGTAATTCTTTCAACAATAGGAGTTTTTATCCACTTACAATCAAAAGAAATTAATGACGACCGTTTTGTAACTTATATAGTTGATCCAAACAAGCAAAATTTGAAACTGTATTGGAAAGATGAAAAAAATCAAAACCTTAAAAGCATACTGAATTTAAAACTTTGGGTTGAAAAAAACAACTTAAAATTAGATTTTGCAATGAATGGGGGAATGTATAAAAAAGATAATTCGCCACAAGGACTCTTTATTGAAAAACAAAAAACTATAACACTTCTAGATACTGCAAACGGAAATGGTAATTTTTATCTAAAACCAAATGGCGTATTTTATATTACTACCAAAAACATTCCTGAAATTTGTACAACACAAGATTTTATAAATAACGGAAAAATAAAATATGCTACACAATCTGGACCGATGTTAGTAATAGATCATAAAATCCATTCTGCTTTTAAACCCGAATCTATAAACTTAAATATAAGAAACGGCGTAGGTATTTTGCCTAATAACAAAGTTGTTTTTGTCCTATCCAAAGAAAAAATCAATTTTTATGATTTTGCAAATTACTTCAAAACCCTAGGCTGCAAAAATGCCTTGTATCTTGATGGATTAGTATCAAGAGCTTATATACCAAAAGAAAACTGGATTCAAACCGATGGTGATTTTGGGGTAATGATTGGAGTAACTAGCAAAAAGGAATAAATCATTATTACATTTATCAAATAGAGAATTTCTTACCAAGAAAACTTATATTTTCATAACTTCGTTTATTAAGACAAGTACTCATTTTAAATAATAAAATGTTATGAAATTAGATTTTAGTAAATTCCCAAGACTCAAAACTCAAAGATTAACTTTGAGGAATCTCGAAAATCCAGATTTCGAACTCATTCATAAATTACATTCTGATCCAATTGTAAATGCATTTGTAGGCAGAGATAATTCCTCTAGTTTAGAAAAAGCAAAAGCATATATACTCCGAATGGATAATCTGGTTGCCAAAAACGAATGCATATATTGGGTAATCACGACAAAAGAAAGTAATGATTTAATAGGTTCTGTTTGTCTTTGGAATTTTGATATTGAAAATAAAATTGTAGAGATTGGTTACGAAATGTTATCGCAATATCAAGGAAAAGGTTTTATGACAGAAGCACTAAAAGAAGTTGTAAAACATGCTTTTGAAGAAATAAACTCAGCAATAATAACCGCTTTTCCTTCTTCTGACAATGTTAATTCGGTCTCGATTTTAAAGAAGCTTAATTTTCAATACGAAGACAAACCTTATAATAATACCCATCTAAATATTGAGAATTTGGTAACTTATACATTGAGAAAAGTATAAACAAAAACCTTAGCTACAAAAAAACAATACCACACATGAAACAAAATAAATACGACGACGAATCCTTTTTTGATAATTATAGCAAAATGCCTCGTTCTGCCGAAGGATTAAATGCTGCTGGCGAATGGTATATTTTACGCAAAATGTTTCCTAAATTTAAAGATAAAAATATTCTTGATCTAGGATGTGGATATGGATGGCATTGTATTTATGCCAAAGAACAAGGTGCAAAAAAGGTTGTTGGTATCGATTTGTCTCAAAAAATGATTGAAAAAGCTAAGGAGAATTCGAAAGACTTAGTTATAGATTACACACAAAAGGCAATTGAAGATATCGATTTTAAACCCGAAGAATTTGATGTTGTGATTAGTTCACTAGCATTTCATTATGTAAAAAATCTAAAAGACATTTTTGATAAAATCAATACGTATCTAAAAAAAGGCGGAAGCTTTATTTTTTCAATGGAACATCCTGCATTTACCTCTCGACCAGAACAAGATTGGTTTACCGACTCAAGCGGAAATCGCTTGCACTGGCCAATAGATAATTATCAGGATGAAGGTATAAGACACACACAATTTTTAGGTCACGAAGTAATTAAATACCATCGAACTTTTGAGACTATTGTAAACACATTAATCAATGCTAACTTTACAATTAAACAAATATCTGAACCTAAACCTTCTGAGGAAATAGTAGAGAAATATCCTGAAATGATTGACGAAGCCAGAAGACCAATTTTTATATTGATATCAGCAGTTAAGAATTAAACTTGATACTTAAACCAAGTAATTGTCTGAATAGTAGAATATAGACATTATGATTTTTTGTAACAAAAAAATTCATATTACGTCATATAAAAAAATCATCAATCATGACAATCAAAACAATCAACCGTTATTTATTACTGCTATTCTTTCTAGCATCGCTCTCATTATCAGCTCAGGTTGATAAAAAATCCGATTTATACAAAACCATCATTTCCAGAGACAGCTTGCTCTTTAAAGTTGGTTTTAATACTTGCGACATCAGACAATTTGAAACTTTATTAACCGAAGATTTTGAGTTTTTTCATGACGAAGACAGTATATCTAATAAAAAGAAATTCATTTATAACCTTCGCAACGGATTATGTGCTTCTACTAAGACATATCAGTTAAGAAGAGATTTAATTGCAGGAAGTACCGAGATTTACCCACTTTATAAAGACAAAGTACTCTATGGAGCAATACAAATCGGAATCCATAAATTTTACAGAATAACTCCTGACAGAAAAGAAACTCCGGGAAGTAGCGCTCGATTTACCCATTTATGGCTGCTACAAAAAGATACTTGGAGACTAGCTCGCGCTCTTAGTTACGATCATGATAATACTACAACTACTGCTAATAAAACTGCTATTTTTGACAATGATACCGAAATTGAAAAATGGCTTAAAGAAAACAATGTTCCAACTCTTGGACTTGGAATAATCAATGATGGAAAACTGCAACAGATTAAAGTTTTTGGCGAACTAAAAAAAGGAGTCACAGCACCATACAATACCATTTTTAATGTTGCTTCACTTACCAAACCAATCACTGCAATGGTAACCCTAAAATTGGTTAGTTTAGGCAAATGGGATCTGGATGAACCTCTTTATAAATATTGGATTGATCCAGATATTGCAAATGATCCCAAAACAAAAAAAATTACAACAAGACAGGTTTTAAGTCATCAAACTGGTTTTCCTAATTGGCGCTGGAACAGTCCTGATAAAAAACTACACTTTGAGTCTGAGCCGGGAACAAAATACCAATACTCTGGTGAAGGATTTGAATATCTTAGAAAAGCATTAGAAAAAAAGTTTAATAAAACCCTGGATCAACTAGCAAAGGAATTACTATTTACTCCATTGCAAATGAACGATACCAATTATATCTGGGACAAAAAAACTGACGAATCCCGCTATGCAATTGGATATGATCCAAAAGGAAATGCATACGAAACAGAGAAGAGAAAAACTGCAAATGCTGCCGATGATGTATTAACAACCATCGAAGATTATGGGAAATTTTTGATTAGTGTTATGAATGGTGACGGATTATCTAAAAAAGTTTTTGATGAAATGAAAACTAATCAAATAGAAATGAAAGCCAAAGAGTATTATGGCTTAGGTTTGGTTATTTACGATTTAGGAAATGGAGAAATAGCATTGTCTCATGGTGGTGCAGACCAAGGAGTACAAACAATCTTTTTTATTCTCCCAAAAACAAAACAAGGAATACTAATTTTTACCAATGTCGATGATGGTTATAAAGTATATGAAAAACTACTTTTCCATTATTTAGGAGATAACGGAAGAAAAATATTCGAAATTGAAACCAAAAATTAACCCGAAACTAAAACCATGAACACTATCAATCAAGACAACCAAATTAGATGTCCAAAATGTCATTCGACCCAAATATATGTAGATAAAAAAGGCTTTAGCGGAAAAAAAGCGTGTTGCGGAGCAATTCTGGCTGGACCTTTAGGACTCTTATGTGGCACTCATAAATCGAATAAAGTTAGAATGACTTGTTTAAATTGTAAACGTACCTGGTAAATGAAACTAGATGATTTTACTTTAGGTTGCCACCGAATCCCCGAGAGGTGTTATAAAATTAATGACAAACACATGCCTTTTTGCGCAAGATGTTTGGGTGCAAGCATCGGACATATTTTTTGTGCTATTTGTTACTTTTTTTATTTCCTCCCTCCTTTTTACTTTTCGATAATTGGTTTAGCATTAATGCTTGCAGATTGGTATTTCCAAAATTCATTACACAAATACCATAGCAACTTTATGAGACTTTTGACAGGTACAATAGGAGGTTTTTCGATGGGAATAATCATTTGGAAAACCGTTGATTTTATACTAAAAATGATTTAGAAAAAACAGCTCCTTTGCTTATCTTTATTGATAATTTCAATCTTATCATTGACCTAAGCATCACTATTTTTTTAGCTATAAAACAAAAACTATGTTGAACCATTTAAATCACAATGAATCCTTTTGGGAAGCTTCGAAAGATTTTTTTTACTCTGAGAAATTAAAATCAAAAACGGTATTACTGAGCGAAGGAGAAATTTCTAAAAAAATGTTTTATGTAGAAAAAGGATGTCTACGAGTTTGGTTCAATAGCAACGGAAAAGAAATCACCTTTCAGTTTTTCTTTGAAGGACAAATGGTTTCCTCATTTGAAAGTTTTTGGACAGGACAACCCAGTTTATATAGCATCGAAACCATCGAAGATAGCATAATTCATACTATAAAAAGAAATGATTTTCAAGAAGTCCTCGATAGCAACCCGAGTACAAAAAAAGATTTTGAAAATTATATTTACAAACGTCTCGGTAACTATGTGAAACTTTTTCTTTCCCGAATTGCAGACAAACCCGAACAACGGTATAAGGAATTATTAAAAACCAATCCTGAAATTTTACAGCGTATTCCACAACATTATATTGCCTCTTATCTAGGAATATCGGCAGTATCGCTAAGCAGAATTAGGAATAGGCGTTAATATATTAATTAACAATTGTTATCGTTGGACTATTTTTAAATGAAGAATTTTGTCATTCACATTTAAAAATAAAACAATGAAACCAGAAGACATTTTAAAAGAAAACGAAAATTTTGTAACGATACAAGGACAAGAAATCCGCAAAGGTTCCATAGGTGCATTTATGGAAAATTGCAAAATTATTAATCAAAACAATCAAAATTCAGAAGAATACAAAACAGCAATTCAAGATATAAAAGTGCAAGCACATTTGTTGAAAAAAATTGGCTTATTTGATATATTTGAATTAAAATCCTCGAGATTAAAAGAAATAATTGAACTAAATTAAAGAATACCTCTTCTTTATAATTGAGGTATTCTGTTATCTAAAAAAAGAATGGCTGTACCTCAAAATAAAACTGAACTTTTAAAAGAGATTGAAATAACATATGTAAAACTTCGAGAGGATTTAAAAACAATTCCTGTTGAACTTACTGCAAAGGAAACACTCGAAGGACATTCTAAAAATACCATGATGAGCGTGAATAATTTAGTTTCATACCTAATAGGTTGGGGTGAATTAGTCCTAAAATGGCATCATAAAAAGAATAATAACGAAGCTGTAGATTTTCCAGAAACAGGCTATAAATGGAACGAGTTAGGCAAACTTGCGCAGAAGTTCTATGCCGATTATCAAGATTTAGATTTTATTTCACTACAAGAAAAACTAGATGCAACAGTAAATGAGTTACAAATCCTGATAGAAAGCCACAACAATGAAACTCTTTATGATCAAGCATGGTATGAAAAATGGACAATGGGAAGAATGATACAATTTAATACCTCATCACCATATAAAAATGCACGAGCACGAATAAGAAAATGGAAAAAAGAAAATAACCTGAAATAAAGAGCGCAATGCATCATCCCAATCCGTATCACACAGTTGAAACCGTGTGCTATGATAAAAATAAATAAAACCTTCTCCCATTGCTAACGCGAGCTCAATGTCATTAAGTTAAGAAAAACAGCTGCAATACTGTACGGTATAAATCTCACGCAAAGATGCAAAAGCGCAAAGGTTTGTCTTTTCGACGAAGGAGAAATCTCCTCGAGAAGCTCGACAAAGATTGGATTCCCGCTGCAGAGTTACTTACGGAGATTTCTCCTTCGTCGAAATGACAATATTGCGTTTAATCTTTGCTTCTTTAAAACAATTTGCTAGAAAAGAGCTTAACTTAATGACATTGAGCTCGCATTAGCATTGGCTCGACAACAGATTGCCAACAAAAATAACATGCTATAACATTGCCAACGGCTTTAACCGTTGGAACGCAATACATTATCGTAATCCGTATCACACGGTTGAAACCGTGGGCTATAATAAAAATAGGATAGATTTTTTGTTTTTTTTGATGTACATCAATGTTTTCTCTCTCTTATTTAAACAATTTTGTTCCTTCAAAAATTTAATAATTAATTAAAAATGAACAAAAAGTATTTTAAATACACCAACACTTTATTTGTTATTACTCCTATAGCTCTCATTATGGCGTTTGTGGGTTTTATGCGCAATTATAGCTTTGGAGAAGATTTGTCCTTTAAATTCCTAAAAGCTTGGGGCGTCATAATTCCTATTCCCTATAGTACCGCTTTTATAATTATTCCAAATGCTAGAAAGCTAGCCCAAAAAACAACATCAAAATGATTACCGAAATAGAAAACGAAAACCCATTAGTATCATTTGGTACAACTAGTCAAGAACGCGTTGAAAATGCAATTAACGAACTTAGGCTCGGAAAAGGAATTTTATTACTAGACGACAAAGACCGTGAGAACGAAGGCGATTTAGTTTATTCAGCCCAGCATATGTCAGTCGAAGATATGGCATTGATGATACGCGAATGTAGCGGAATTGTATGCCTTTGCCTCACTAACGAAAAAGCCGATGAATTAGAATTACCTTATATGGTAAAAGAAAACACCAGTCTTTTTCAGACTCCGTTTACAGTTACTATAGAAGCTAAAGAAGGAGTTACAACAGGACTTTCGGCATCAGATAGGATTCAAACCATAAGAACCGCATCTGCAGAAAATGCAAAATCTTCAGACTTAGTAAAACCTGGACATATTTTTCCGCTAAGAGCAAATGATAACGGTGTACTACAGCGCAACGGACATACCGAAGGAAGTGTCGATTTGATGAAACTGTCAGGTTTAAAACCTGAAGCTGTATTATGCGAATTAATGAACCCTAACGGAACGATGGCAAGATTACCCGAGATTTTATCATTTGCCCAAAAGCATCAATTGGTAGTTTTAACAATAGCAGATATTGTACATTATCGTAAATTTGTTAAAGATTTTATTTAAAACATGAAAGAGCAATTAATCGAATATATAAAAGAGGTATCAACAGTTACAGACGAAGAACTGGAGAAAATAATCAGTTACTTTAATCCTATAGAAGTCGAGAAAAATGAGCTCTTGGTTTTCCCAGGGCAAACCACCCAACGAATGTATTTTATTTGCAATGGTTGCTTGCGCATATTTTTTATAACCGAAGAAGGACAAGAAGCAACACGATACTTAGGATTCGAAAGTAATTTTGTAACCGCCTTATCTAGCTTTGTGCTAAATGAACCTTCTTTAGAATTTGTTCAGGCATTAGAACCAACGGAATTACTTTATATTTCGCGTCAGGATTTTTATCATTTGCTGGAAATTATACCTAATTGGGGTAGTTTTTACAGGCATTATATGGAAATGGCTTATGTAACAAATACCAAAAGACTCATGTCGTTCTTAACCCAAAATGCAACCGAAAGATACAAGCAATTACTAGACACCAACCCTAAAATCACACAACGTTTGTCTAACAAGATTGTATCTTCCTTTCTTAACGTTTCGCAAGAAACACTAAGCAGGTTAAAATCTAAACCTTAAACATTATTCAATTTTCAAAATACAAAAAGGCAATACTAGTTTCTGGTAATTGCCTTTTTTTGTTTAAATGTGCACCTATATTTTTCATAACTTCGTTTACAATTGCAAAAGCATTCAAACATCAATGAATCAGGATAGTATCGACATATCAAATAATAAAGCCATTAGCCTGCAAATGGTCGAAATTCCTCAAGGTCAGATTACATTGAGAGACGATAGGATTAAACATATCTGGACCGCAAATATTCAGCCTTTCTTAATGGCAAAATACCTTGTAACACAAGATTTATATTTAGAAATCACGCAGGATTCTCCAAGTACTTTTAAAGGAAATAAAACAATGATAAAACTAGAAAAATTCGATAATACCGATTTTGAAAGATTAATAAAATGGGCAGATAATGAAGAAATGTTAGTTCAATTTTCAGGTCCAATTTTTAAATTTCCATTAACAACTGAGCAGTTAGATAATTATCTAAAAGAAGAAAATAGAATTCCTTTTAAAGTAATTGACACCGAATCCAAAGAAGTACTAGGACATGCCGAAATATATCAATCCGAAGATAATTTGGCTAAACTTTGCCGAATACTTATTGGTGATGCAAAATTTAGAGGAAAAGGAATTGGAGAAAAAATAGTTAATCTTCTTGTACAATATTCTTTTGAAGAATTAAATGTAGAGAAAGTAGAACTTAATGTCTACGACTGGAATAAACAGGCAATTAAATGTTATGAGAAATCCGGTTTTGTCATAAATCCAGACAAAATAAGCGAAATCATAGTCCAGGAAGAAGTTTGGATCTCGCTCAATATGATAGTTACTAAAGACAATTGGAAAATAAATTAAAAAGAGAATAATCTTTTTACATCATTTCTGTAACAGAATACATTTTAATCGTCTATTAACTAAATCATAGAATATAAACTAACCATTTATTAAAAAAACCAACCAAATGAAACATTACATAGTAACAATACTAACTTTTTTAACCACATTAACCGCTTTTGGACAAGATATTACAGGACAATGGAATGGTCTTTTAAATGTTCAGGGAACACAATTAAGATTAGTTTTTAATATTAATAAATCCGACACTGGTTTTAAATCCACAATGGACAGTCCTGATCAAGGTGCAAAAGATATTCCGGTAACTACAACAACTTTTGAGAACTCAACTTTAAAACTTACCGTTGCAAATGCTAAAATAGAATATGAAGGCGTTCTTGGTAAAGACAATAAAATAGTCGGTACTTTTAAACAAGCTGGTCATGCATTTCCTATGAATTTATCGAGAGAAAAAATTGAAAAAGAGAAATTGGTACGACCGCAAGAACCAACTAAACCATATCCATATTACTCCGAAGATGTAACTTTTAAGAATGAAAAAGCAGGAATAACTCTGGCAGGAACACTGACTCTACCTAAAAAAGAAGGTGTTTTTCCTGTTGTTATTTTAATAAGCGGAAGTGGTGCGCAAAACCGTGATGAGGAATTAGCAGGACACAAACCTTTCTTGGTATTATCGGACTTTTTGACCAAAAACGGAATTGCGGTTTTACGATATGATGATAGAGGAACGGCACAATCGACAGGTAACTTTAAAAATTCAACTTCTTTAGATTTTGCTACAGATGCTCTGGCAGCAGTAAACTATTTGCTAACCAGAAAAGAAATTAACAAACAAAAAATTGGTTTGATAGGTCATAGCGAAGGAGGATTAATTGCTCCAATTGTAGCTACAAACTCTAAGAATGTCAATTTTATTGTATTACTGGCTGGTCCCGGACTTCCTGGAAACCAATTACTTTTATTACAACAAAAATTAATTGCAGAAGCAGCCGGAATGAGTGAAGCTGATATTCAGAAAGCACAAGAAATAAACAAAACAGCTTTTAATATTATTGCTAAATCTAAAGGCCCAGAACAATTAAAAACCGATATAACGGCTTACATAACCCAAGTTTCTAAAAATGACCCCAATAAACCCGCAGGAATGACTGAGGCTGAATATATCAAAATGCAAACAGATAAGATTCTAACTCCTTGGATGGTAACTTTTGTAACCTACAATCCAGCACCAACATTAGAGAAAGTAAAATGTGCCGTTTTAGCACTTAATGGAGCAAAAGATTTACAAGTTGCACCAAAAGAAAACCTAACCGCCATAAAAGAAGCCCTTTTAAAAGGAGGAAATAAAAATATAACAACCAAAGAATTACCAAACCTAAATCATTTATTTCAGGAATGTAAAACTGGTTTGCCAACTGAATATGCAACAATAGAACAAACATTTTCTCCAACAGCTATGAACGAAATTCTGGATTGGATAAAAATACAAACGAAATAATTTTTAGATGAAAAATAAATCAGCAGCACAAAATAGCAAACGAAAAATATTCATTAACGGAAATATTTGCAGCAGCCGTGAAGATTTCTGGAATGCCTACGCAAAAGAAATCGATCCCGAATCGGCAAAACATTTTGGAAAAAACTTAGATGCATTTAATGATGCCATTTCGACCGCAGGTCCGGGACATCCAGGAGAATGCATTATAGAAATAACAGGAACAGAAAATTTATATAAAATATTTGGTACAGAAAATTTTCAATTTATAATCGAATTACTTACAAAGGCGGACTTTGTAGATTTAATTACTCAGGAAAACTAATTACCGATTACATAATACATTTTACAATTAAACAAATGAATAGAATTACCGTTTTTTGTGGATCAAGTTTTGGAAACAAAAAAGAATACGAAACTCAAGCTTTTAAACTTGGACAAACAATGTCCGAAAATAATATCGATTTAGTTTATGGCGGAGCCAAAGTTGGACTTATGGGTGCAGTTGCAGATGGAGTTTTAAATAAAAACGGAAAAGTAATTGGTGTTTTACCAGACTTCTTAATGAAGAAAGAAATTGCACACGATAATTTAACCGAATTAATTATTGTAAAAAGCATGCATGAAAGAAAAACCAAAATGAACGAATTAAGCGATGGCGTAATTGCTTTACCAGGCGGATTTGGAACTCTTGAAGAGTTTTTTGAGATGCTTACCTGGGCGCAACTCGGACTTCATAAAAAACCAATCGGGATTTTAAATATTGATGGTTTTTACGATTTGTTATTAGAATTTATACTAAAAATGGTAAATGAAGGTTTCTTAAAAGAGATAAACCAACAAATGATACTCGTAAGTACAGATTCAGAGGATTTGCTCCTTAAAATGAAAAATTACGTGGCACCAGAAGTTGGGAAATGGATTAAAAAAGGAAATGAATAAATCATTTAAAAATCAAAAAACATGCCTGTAGATAATTTAAATTTAGAAATTCCGAAATTGATTTTTAATGCACACGGAGAATTAATAATCCTACCTTCCCCTACTTCATCCAAAGATGATTTTGATTTTTTTCAGGGAAAATCTAATATTATAAATAAAAAACTAAAATACCGATTCTCGAATTGTACCGAATGGATTGAATTTCCATCAACACAGGAAATGTACAAGATTCTTCAGGGAATTGGTAATATCGATAATTTTCTGGCGGAATTTGATGGTGTTCCTTTTGAAGGAATGACGGTACGATTATTTAATCCCGAAACAAAACTGTGGAGTATTTATTGGTCCGACTCTAATACCGGAGTTTTAGATAAACCCGTAATTGGTTCATTCGAAAAAAAAGTAGGCCATTTCTTTTCAAGAGATATTTATGAAGGAAAAAAAGTAATTCAGCTATTTCGTTGGGACGCCAGAGACAAAAACAATCCTATTTGGAGTCAGGCAATGTCTGCTGATAACGGAGAAACCTGGGAATGGAATTGGTATATGTATATGACCAAAGTGAAATAATTTAAAAAGAACACCTCTTAAATTAAAGTATGAAAAACAAATCAAATCCGGTTATCTATTTTGAGATTCCTGTAACCGATATAGAAAGAGCCATCCAATTTTATACAGCAGTATTCAATTTCGCCTTTGAGCGAGATATTATACATGATAACGAAATGGCTTTTTTCCCTCTTACCGAAGGCAATAACGGAATTTCGGGAGCTTTAGCAAAAGGAGAAATATACATACCAACGATAAGCGGAACTCTTGTATATTTTAATACCGAGGATATCGAAGTAACTTTAAATCTTGCATTACAAAATGGTGCCGAAGTTTTATTTCCAATAACATCAAATGGAGAATATGGTTCTGTAGCAGAATTTAAAGACTGCGAAGGAAACAGGATTGCATTACATATGGCTAATAAATAATATAACAACTTATACAAAACAATACTTTACAATAAAAATGGAAGAATTAAAAGAGAATGAAGTGCCTACACAAAAAATTTATAAAGACCGAGCTATCTGGGTTGGAACATTTTTAGGAGGACCACTTGCAGCTGGATATTTGATAGCTGAGAATTTTAAGGCATTTAATGACACAAAAAAAGCAAAAACAACATGGATAATAGCTATTATAGCCACAATAGCAATATTTGGTGGCGCTTTTTTAATTCCTGAAGATGTAAAAGTCCCAAATCAGATAATCCCTTTAATATATACTGGAATAGCTTTTTATTTCGTACAACATTTTCAGGGACAAAAAATAAATGAACATATAAATTCTGGTGGTTCATTTTTTGGTTGGTGGCGAACAATTGGAATCAGCTTTATTGCCCTTTTAATCACATTTAGTGTTATTATATGTGTAGTGTTATTTACAGAAAATGAACAATTTGATGGAATAACAAAAGAATATGGCGTTATGAAAAACGAAATTGTTTATCAAGATAATATACCCGTAACAGAAGTAGACAAACTAGCAGAAGGCTTTGAAAAAAATGCATTTTTTGAAAATACAACTAAAAAATATGTGTATATAAAAAAGAGTAATTCTACTTATGAAGTTTCTATTCCATGTAATCAAACTATTGAAGACATCCCTGAATCACAAATTCCTTTTGTCCTATTAAGAAATGAAATACAAAAAGAATTCCCTAATAACAAAATCGTTTTAAATTTAGTAGTTGATAATCTTGATAATGTTGTAAAACGAATCGAATAATAATTATCGTACTCACTGAATTTAAAGACTGCGAAGGAAACAGGATTGCATTGCATATGACTAATAAATAATTATGTAATTATAGAATTGATTTAACACATAGAAACACAGATTTTATGTGCAAAAAAGGATACAAAAAGAAATACATTTCTCTCACATAGTAACTAGTTGAGATAATACATTTGAAGGTAGAGATGCACCGCAGCGCATCTAAGATATAGTTACTATGCGGCTGTATGTAAAGTGAAACGTCTATTTTTGAGAGTGCTAAATCTATGTGTTTAAAATAATTGTGCTCAACGGGTTAATAAAATAAAAACAATCCATTAAAATGTCTGGAGAAAAAGATTTAGAGAAATTACTCAAAAGCATGAAACCCAAACACAATGTTGGTGATTATGTTTTTTGTACCGTTAAAAGTCTTGAAAATATAGCTCTCGAAGATATTGTAATGTCATTTACAGAAAGTGAAGGCATTACTTTAATCTTAAAAAAAGAAATTGCCGATGAACTTAAACTAAGTTATTCGGTTGTAATGTCGTGGATAACGCTAACTGTACATTCATCATTAGAAGCTGTGGGTTTAACTGCCGCTTTCGCGAAAGCGTTATCAGACAATAACATTAGTTGCAATGTTGTAGCTGCATTTTATCACGACCATATCTTTGTAAATAAAAAAGATACAGACAATGCCATTACTATTTTAAATAAATTTTCTGAATAGAATTAATTAGTATTCGATGACAACAGATATCATAGAAATAAACAACTTCGTCGTTTTAATAGAGCAATCAAATGCTGATAAAACGATTATCGAAAAATGTGAAATCGATGGAGATGCTGTTGGCTTTGCGTTCTATGGTTCAGGAAATGTCGAATTAGAAATTACGTATGAAAACAATAGTATAATTATAAACAATACTACAGGAATTGCAATTTCATTTTTCGGAAACAGCAAAGTCGGATTTGCTCATAAAATTTCGCCTAATAAACCATTACAATCTATTAGCGTATTTATGAAGATCAAAAATCTTAATATGCTGCCAGAACGTGAAAGCGAAATCTTCTCCGAGTATTTACAACAACTCCTTAATCCCGAAGCCAATTTTGTAGAAGGTCCAAGTTTTTATATGTCCCCTGATATGCAAAATGCAGTTCAAAAAATATTTAATACCCAATATAAAGGAGACACAAGATTGATGTTTCTTAAAAGCCAGATAACCGAATTACTGGCACATTTTTTTGCTCATCTTGCTACCGAAAAAGAAAAAACCACCAACAAAATTGACCGTGATAAACTTTTTCACGCAAAAGAAATTATGACCCAAAATATTGCTACTCCACCCTCATTAAGTGAGTTATCTAAGCAAATTGGTCTTAACAACAACAAACTCAAAAAGAATTTTAAAGAACTTTTTGGTATTCCTGTATTTAAATATCTTCAGGAACAACGACTAAATAAAGCGCATGAATTATTAAGCAATACCGACAAGAACATTCAGGAAACTGCATGGTTTGTGGGATATGAAAGTTTAAGTTCTTTCTCGAATGCTTTCCATAAAAAATTTGGCGTAAGACCAAGCGAACTAAAAAAATAATTCTTTTCGAACAAACTTTAATCCTTTTAAAACAAACAACTGATAATCAATAGTTCTAATTTTATTTTGTTAACTAAACATCATAATCATGGAACCATTTATTATCGACACAAAAACTATTGTTTTATTATTTACCACATTATTAACCGGACTTCTGGCTGGGATCTTTTTTACTTGGTCTAATGCTATAACTCCAGGTATTGGCAGGCTTGATGATATTAATTATCTAAGAGCTTTCCAGAACATGAACCGTACTATTGTAAACCCATTATTCTTAGTGATAATTATGGGGCCAGTATTTTTATCTTTTGCTACAGCTTATCTATATAAATCCAATCATCCTTATATTTTCTGGTTATTACTAATTGCAGCAATACTATATTTTGTAGGCGTATTTCTGGTAACAATTATGGGCAATATTCCGCTAAATAATCTTTTAGACAAAACTGACTTAACCAATATTTCTCTGGAAAATGCCCGAAGTTTAAGAGATCAATTTGAACTTAAATGGAATAATCTGCATTTGGTTCGAACCATAACATCAGTACTATCATTCTTCTTATTAATTATAGTGTGTTTGTTTAGAAATAGTAACTTTTAATATTAAAATGAAATGAAAAAAATGAGAGCAATTTTAGTTGGAGCGTTAATCTGGCTATTAATATTTAGTACTTTCGGTTTATTAAGTTATCTTCCAAACATTAAAGATTCTGCATTACAACAATTCTTAATTGTTGCACCATTGGCAATTCCATTTACAATTCTTGGTGCTTATATTTTCTATAAAAACGGATATAGAACCAACGGATTCATTCTCGGTTTAATTATAGTTACAACAGCTTTAACACTAGATGTACTCATAACTGTACCTTTTACCATAATCCCGAATCAGGGAAATTATTATAGTTTTTTTACTAGTAAATTCCTCTGGATTCTTGTTGCAGAGGTGGTTACTATTGTATACTTTTATTGGAAATTAAAGATTAAAACCAAATTACAAAACATATAATTAGTTTTTAAATCAGTATAAACAATATAAAGTTTAAACAAAATATGCAAACATTAGGGCTTATTGGCGGAATTAGTTGGGTATCTACAGTCGATTATTACAAACTTATTAATGAAGGAATAAATGAAAAATTGGGCGGATTAAACTTTTCTCAATGTATTATTTATTCATTTAATTATGAAGACATCAAAAAAAATAATGATAATAATGATTGGGAGAAAACTTTTCAGATGCTATATGAAGCTTGCAAACATTTAAAATCTTCGGGAGCAACGGCAATTGTATTATGTGCCAACACTATGCATCATATTGCTGATAGACTCGAAAAAGAAATCGGAATCCCACTAATTCATATTGCCACAGTAACAGCCGAAGAAATCGAAAAAACCGGACTAAAAAAAGTAGGATTACTGGGAACTAAATTTACAATGGAACTTGATTTTTTCAAATCTAAACTTACCGATAGAGGTATCGAAACAATTATTCCTAGTGATGAAGACAGAGAGTTTGTACACATGACTGTTTTTGAAGAATTAGGAAAAGGAATTGTCACTGAAAAAACCAAAAAACGATACTTGGAAATTATTGATAAATTGATACAAAACGGAGCCGAAGGAATCATACTTGGTTGCACCGAAATTCCGCTTGTTATAAAACCCGAAGATGTAACCATCCCAACATTTGATACTGTATTATTACACTCGAGAGCTGCAGTAGCATTTTCATTAAAAGAATAAAATTTATCATAGAAATTATATAAATGGCTAAATAATAAATAATCAAGATGAATATAATCTGTAAGAACTGTAATCAGCATTTTAAAGGGCATTATTGTAGTAATTGCGGACAGCCAGCCGATACTCACAAACTCGATTTTCATTTCCTGATGCATGAAATCCAACACGGATTAATTCATTTTGATAAAGGTATTTTATACTCCGCCAAACAACTTTTTACGCGTCCCGGAAATACCATAAGAGAGTTTATAGAAGGAAAACGAATTAAACATTTTAAACCACTTTCCTTAGTAATTATTCTCGCAACTCTTTATGGAGTTCTTTATCATTACTTTCATATCAACCTAATTGCGGATGCTCCCACAGATAGTGAGACACTATCAATAATTAATCCCAAAGCAGCAAATGAATGGGTCGCGACTCATTTTTCATGGATAACATTAGCAACAATACCATTTTACTCATTAGGAACATATATCGCATTTAGAAAACAAGGATACAACTATATCGAATATTTTATACTCAACACCTTTAAAGCCTCGCAACGACTCTTTGTACATATTGCTTTATTTCCGTTGCTTTATTATTATAATGGAACTCCCAATATAAAAACGATAACCCAAATTCTATATGTTATAGATATTATATTAATTTATTGGACAAATGTTCAATTTTTTAATAAACTCACTAAAACCAAAGCTTTTCTATTATCTGTATTGAGCCACGTAATATTCCTTGTTAGCTTCATGTTAATTCTATCTATAATTATCATAATTTTAAATAAATTACACAATTAACAACCACATTTCCTGTTTAACATTTAAATATTTAACAACCTAAACAAACTTTAAAACAATTCTTAATGAAAGTACTTCTGAAATTTATGTTTCTCTTCCTAATTGTTCTCAACACATCAGCACAACAAGCAAATGGTACAAAACCCGAAGATTCCAAATCACTTTATGATATACAGGATGATGTTTTAATTAAAACCAGAGATGGAGCATTAATTTCCGCAATTGTAGTTCGCAAAAAAGGAATAACGACACCACAACCAGTTATTTTACAATTTACAATCTATGTACGCGATCGAGATATTAAAGGTTTAAAAGAAGCCGCAGATAATGGTTATGTTGGAGTTATGGCATACTCCAGAGGAAAAAGATTAAGTCCCGACGAAATATTTCCGTACGAGCATGATGGCAAAGATGCTTATGATGTTATCGACTGGACAAGCAAGCAATCATGGTGTAACGGAAAAATCGGAATGTTTGGCGGTAGCTATAACGGTTTTACACAATGGGCATCGGCAAAAAAATTGCATCCAGCACTTAAAACAATCGTTCCTTATGTAGCCAACAGACCAGGAATGGGATTACCAATGGAAAATAGCGTATTTATAAATCCTAATTACGAATGGGCATTTTATGTAACCAATAACAAAACCTTAGATACAGTTGTTGGAGACGACAGAAAACGTTTCCGAACCATGCAGGACAAATGGTGGAATTCAGGTACTGCTTATCGCAAAATTGACAGCATTGATGGCACACCAAATAAATATTTACAAAAGTGGTTATTACATCCTGGTTATGATAAATATTGGCAAGATATGGTTCCGTATAAAGATGAATTTGCCCAAATAAACATCCCTATTTTATCTATCGATGGTTATTATAACGATTCCCAAATATCTAGTTTATACTATTTAAGAGAACACGTTAAATACAATAAAAACGCTGAGCATTATCTTGTTATCGGACCTTATGGACATTTTGGTGCTCAAAAAGGTGGAGACCCTACCATAAACGACTATAAAGTTGACCCTATAGCGATTTTTAATACCAAAAAACTAACCTACGAATGGTTTAACTACATTCTTAAAGGTGGTCCTAAACCTGCCGTTTTAAAAGATAAAATAAACTATGAAGTAATGGGTGCTAATGAATGGAGACATGCACCATCATTAGAAAAAATGAGTAATGGTTTTCTTAAATTATATTTAACCAATACCAAATCGAAAGATAAGTATCTATTATCAGATAAAAAACCAGCCAAATCTGGGTTCTTACCTCAGGAAGTAGATTTTGCCAACAGAGAAATTAGTAATAATGACTATTACCCAGACCCAATAATTCGTAAAGAACTCGATACTATAAATGGCTATTTTTTTATAAGCGAACCCCTTGATAAACCTATTTTGGTTAATGGTGCTTTTGAAGGCGAAATAAAAGCGCTTATCAACAAAAAAGATATGGATTTAGGTGTAGTATTATATGAATTGATGCCTAATGGCGAATACTTTCACTTATCCTATTTTTTAGGCAGAGCCAGTTATGCAAAAGATATTACAACCAGAAATCTTCTTGTTCCTAACAAAATAGAATCTATCCCGTTTACAAATACCAGATTAGTAAGTAAGCAATTAAGCAAAGGGAGCCGCTTGGTTGTGGTAATAAATGTAAATAAAAATGCTTTCGCCCAACTAAATTATGGAACTGGTAAAGACGTAAGCGATGAAACCATTAAAGATTCCAAAGAACCTCTAAAAATAAAGTGGTATAACGATAGTTTTGTCAAAATTCCAATCTGGAAAGATTAGGGAATATAACCTCTATTTGCTGCCATAGATAATCTATAAATGGGACGCGGATAAAACGGATTTACAAAAGTAAAGACGCAGATAAAAACAGATTAAAAAAATAGAAAAAAATCCGTTTTATCCGCGTTTTCGCCTTAGCGAATCCGTTTTATCCGCGTCCCTTTTTCCAGTCAGAGATTCAAAAAACTTTGCGCCCTTTGCGGTTAATTTCTCTACCACAGTTTATTGTTTTTAACTAAATAAAAACTTTAATTTCCTTAACTTCGTTTGCTACATAAAAACGCTGAAAATTATGGCATGGAATCCCGAAAAATACAACGAGTTTAAAACACTTCGATACAAACCTTTCTTTGATTTGATTGCCCATATTCAGGATAAACCAAATATGAAAGTCGTAGATTTAGGTTGTGGGACTGGAGAGTTAACCAATATGCTATCCGAAAAGCTAACCAATCCTTCAGTAAAAGGTATCGATTCCTCGAAAGAAATGCTGGAGAAAGCCAAAGAATTCACCTCGATACAATTTGATCAAAAAACCATCGAAGAACAAATTAATACGAGAGAAAAATGGGATTTAGTTTTTGCAAATGCATCCATTCAATGGGTTGATAATCACGAAGAATTATTTCCTAAAATTATATCATTATTAAATCCTGATGGACAATTAGCAATCCAAATGCCTTGTCAGAACGAGAATTTACTCAATCAGATTGTAATCGAATTAGTGCAGGAAGAACCATATAAAAGCGCATTGAATAATTGGAAACGACTTTCTCCTGTTCTTACAATGGACGATTATGCTCAAATTTTATTCGAAAATGGCGGTACAGATATGGTTATTTACCAAAAAGTATATCCTATGATAGCCAAGTCGCATGACGAATTATATGAGTTTATTTTGGGCTCAACATTAGTTCCCTATTTCGAGAGATTAGAAGGTGCAGTTAAAGAACAATTTATCAAAGAATTTAAAAAGAGAATAGAAAAAAGGTTTAGTAAAACGCCATCATTATACGCGTTCAAAAGAATCCTTTTATACGCAAAATTCTAAAAACATAACTAGAAAAAATATCGATATGAGTAGTAATCCAAAATCTGTTGAAGCCCAAATGCTGATAAGAAAACCAGCTGCAATTGTTTTTAATGCTTTTATAGACCCGAATGTAACCAAGAACTTTTGGTTTACAAAAGGAAGTGATAAGCTGGCTGTAGGCAAAAATATAATCTGGGAATGGGAAATGTACAAAGTATCAACTACCGTTTTTGTAAAAGAAATTATCGAAAACGAAAAGATTACTATCGAATGGAACGAACCTAAAACAACTGTTGATTTTGAATTCAGAAAAATAACCGACGATACAACTTATGTGGTTATCAAAAATTATGGTTTTGATAAAGAAGGCGACGAACTTTTAAATACAATCAAAGATTCTACAGGCGGATTTACCACTGTTCTAGACGGTCTAAAAGCCTATTTAGAACATAACATCAACCTGAATCTTATAGCCGATAAATTTCCGAAAGAAGCGTTTAATACATAAAAAAAGAGCGAAAAAATTAACCGCAAAGATCACAATGATTTACGCAAAGGTCGCAAAGCATAAAAAATCCGTGTAATCCTTTTATCCCGATAGCTATCGGGAGTGGCAGAAAAATTAACCGCAAAGGGCGCAATCCCGACGCTTCGGGATCGTGTTTTCGCTTTAGCGAATCCGTTTCATTCGCGTTTCTTTTTATAGATAATCTGCAAAAAACACATTATTAATTCATATCAACAAAATGAGCTTAGAAAACAATTATATAGAAGTTAATAAACAATCTTGGAATAGTCGGGTTGAGTCACATCTTACATCTGACTTTTATGATTTAGAAGGTTTCTTAAAAGGAAACACTTCATTAAATAGTATCGAGTTAGAATTACTTGGTGATGTAAAAGGAAAATCAATCCTGCATTTGCAATGTCATTTTGGTCAGGACACAATTTCTTTGGCAAGACTTGGCGCAAATGTTACGGGAGTCGATTTGTCTGACAAAGCAATAGATAGCGCCAACAAACTTGCGCAAGAAGCTGATGCTAAAGCTACATTTATATGTTGTGATATTTATGATTTACCAACCCATTTAAACCAGAAATTCGATATTGTATTTGCAAGTTACGGAGCAATCCCGTGGTTGCCAGACCTTGATAAATGGGCAAAATTAATTTCTGATTTTCTTAACCCGAATGGGAAATTAGTCTTTGCCGAATTTCATCCAGTAGTTTGGATGTTCGATGATAATTTTGAAAAAATAGGATATAATTATTTTAATTCGGGAGCAATAATAGAAACCCAAGAGGGAACCTACGCTGATAGAGAAGCTCCGATAGAACTAGAGTACGTATGTTGGAATCATAGTATGAGCGAAGTTATAAATAGTCTAATAAAAAACGGGCTAGAATTAAATGCCCTAAATGAATATGATTACTCGCCATATAATTGCTTTAATAACACCATCGAATTTGAACCAAAAAAATACAGAATAAAACATTTAGACAATAAGATCCCAATGGTATATTCGATAGTTGCCACAAAAAAGTAGTCGCCCAAAAAATATAACTCATCACATTATGCAAACAACAATTGGATTAATTCTAGTAACCATATTTCTATTCCTGGCAGGAATTCATATTTATTGGGGATTTGGTGGGAAATGGGGAAATGATGCCGCTATACCAACAACCGCAAACAATGAAAAAGTTATCAATCCGAAACTAAAAGAATGCATGGTAGTTGCAATTGCCTTACTGAGTCTTTCGGTTTTAGTTTTAATAAAATCAGAAATAATAGTCTATAGTTTGCCTAATTGGTTACAAGAATATGGACTTTGGATTATTTCGATATTGTTTATTGTGAGAGCAATTGGCGAATTCAAATACGTGGGATTTTTTAAAAAAGTCAAAACCACAAAATTTGCACAAATGGATACCAAATACTTCTCTCCATTATGCTTATTTATTTCGATTTTAGCAACAACATTAGCATTAACAACATGATTTTTTGTGCTACTTTTACATAGAATAACATTATAAATTGAAATCAAAACCATGGAATTAATTACTATCGAAGAGTTTTTTATTATCGGATTATCGATAAGAACTACCAATGAAAATGAACAATCTGCAACGGATATTCCAGCGCTTTGGAACAAATTTATGTCTGAAAACACAATCGAAAATATTCCAAATAAAATAGATAGCTCAATCTATGCTGTTTACACCGAATATGAAAAGGATTATACAAAACCATACACCACAATTTTAGGCTGCAAAGTTTCAATTTTAGAGAATATACCAACCGGAATGATTGGAAAAATCATTGCAAAAGAAACCTACAAACAATTTACAGCCAAAGGAAAATTAGCCGACGGTGTTGTAATCCAGAAATGGATAGAAATTTGGAATACTGATCTTAACAGAAAATATACTGCCGATTTTGAGATATACGGAGAAAAAGCATCTAATCCGGAAAATGCTGAAGTGCCTATTTTTATAGCTATTTAGTGAATTTACTCATATCAGTCAATTTCAAAAAAATGCTTTAATTTTCTAGATTCTCTCGCAAAGTCGCAAAGACGCCAAGTTAAAATTTAGCTTTCTTTGCGACTTGGCGTCTTTGCGAGAATTTATAACTACAACACTTATATAAACAATAATGCAACCAAAACTAATTGAACACATAAAAAAGTACGTCGAATTAAACGATGAACAAACCCAATTAGTTCTGGCTAATATGAAGCCAATTACCCTAAAAAAGAAAAGTTATTTACTAGAAGAAGGACAAATATGTTCTTCGCTATATTTTGTAGAAAAAGGCTGTTTACGTTTCTTTTTTATCAATGATAAAGGAACAGAACAGATCACACAATTTGCAATCGAAAACTGGTGGATTGCCGATTATATGAGTTTTGATACACAATCACCATCACAGTTTTATATTCAGGCAATCGAAAATACCGAAGTTTATGTTTTTGATTATCATAATCAGGAAAAAGTTTTTAGCCAATTACCTCAACTAGAACGCTACTTCCGACTTGTTTCGCATAGAGCTTATTCGGCTGCCCAATTGCGAATGAAGTATTTATACGACTTTACAAAAGAAGAAAGTTACCAGCATTTTATTACCAGATTTCCTGAATTTGTGCAACGAATTCCGCAATATATGCTAGCATCTTACTTAAATCTTACTCCAGAATATTTAAGCGAGATAAGAAAAAACGCACTTTAATAGCATTTCTTAAACTAGCTTAAGATTTTTCATGGTTCCTATAAATATCTTTGCTTAATAATTAAAAACAAAGAAATCATGAGCAAGAGAATTAAAATCGCACACACTCAACCAGCTGCTGTAAAACCATTATTGGATTTGAATACTTATTTAGACTCAACTCCTTTAACCCACACACATCACGAATTAATAAAAATTAGAACATCACAAATAAACGGTTGTGCTTATTGTATCGATTTGCATACAAAAGATGCTCGAAAATATGGCGAAACCGAACAACGTATTTATTTATTGAATGCTTGGAGAGAAGTTGATTTTTACTCTGAAGAAGAAAGAGCAATTTTGGCTTTGACCGAAGAAATTACATTAATAAGTAATGGAGGAGTTTCAGACGAAACCTATCAAAAAGCAGCTAGTTTATTTGATGAAAACTATTTATCAAATATTATAATGGCAATTATTACAATAAATGCCTGGAACAGAATTGGGGTTACAACCGAAATGAAACCAGCTTTAACTCGTTAAAAATTAAAGGTTCCAACCATTAAGATATTAAGATATTAAGTTTTAATTCTTAATTTACTTAATCTCTTAATGGTTTGACAAAAACATCTTTTCTTTCTTATTTAACTGATTTTTCCTACTCATTGTTGTTAAAACCCTTATTTTAAGATAATCAAAAAATTATAATCAATCCTTTTTACATTATTATTTTATTGCCAAATTATTAATATTAAATACAAATTTTAATAAATACGCAACATTAACAATTTTTCTTTTAATTTCATTGCGTTATTCAATTATCTTTGTGATAATAAAATTATAGTATAATGGAAGAATGTATATCGGTATTTGATATGCTTAAGATTGGTGTAGGACCATCAAGTTCACACACCCTTGGACCTTGGCGTGCAGCAGAACGTTTTCTTGCTGAATTAAAAAGTGAAAATCTGTTTTCTCAAATCACTCGTGTCAAAGTCGATTTGTATGGTTCTCTTTCTTTAACAGGAAAAGGTCATGCTACAGATTTGGCAGTTATGTTAGGATTAAGCGGTCAGGATCCCGAATATATTCCTATAAACGACATTGCAGGAATTATCAAATCTATCGAAGAAACCAATACAATTATACTTGGAAACGAGATAACCATTCCGTTTTTCTTTTTACAAGACATTGTTTTCAATAAAGAATTCTTGCCTTTTCATGCCAATGGTTTAAAATTTACGGCTTACGCCAAAGATGATTCCGAATACGAATCTATCTTCTACTCTATTGGTGGAGGATTTGTGGTAAAAGAAGAACGCGAAAATGCTAAAATAAAATCGGAGATAAAATGTGCATTTCCGTTTCCTATACAAAACGCAGCAGAACTTTTAGAATATACCATTACTCAAAACAAATCCATTTCGGAGATTGTTTATGAGAATGAAAAATCGATGCGTTCTGAAGAATTCATTAATAACGAATTAATGCGTATTTGGAATACCATGCTCGAATGTATGTACATCGGTTGCCATTCTGAAGGAATACTTCCTGGTGGACTAAATGTACGTCGTAGAGCATTTGATATGCACCAAAACCTCATCGGTTTATCCAACTATAATTCTCCACAAACGTGGCTAGAAGAAATAAGAAAGACTGAGGTTAAATTTCGTCAAATCCTAAAATGGGTAAGTTGTTTTGCACTTGCCGTAAATGAGGTAAATGCTGCTTTAGGACGTGTAGTTACTGCCCCGACCAATGGTAGCGCTGGTGTAATTCCTGCCGTTTTAATGTATTATTTGGTAATCGAAAACCATGATGCAGGCGAAAAAGAAATCAAACAATTCCTGATGGTTGCTGGCGAGATAGGAAGTATCTTTAAGAAAGGATCTACAATTTCTGCCGCAATGGGTGGTTGTCAAGCCGAAATAGGTGTTTCGTCATCTATGGCAGCAGCAGCACTTTGCGAATTAATGGGCGGAACTCCTGCACAAGTTTTAATGGCTGCCGAAATCGCTATGGAACATCACTTAGGATTAACCTGTGACCCAATTGGTGGATTAGTACAAATACCTTGTATCGAAAGAAATACAATGGGAGCTATAAAAGCCATCAATGCAGCCGAATTAGCCCTAGAAACAGACTCTAAAAATGCAAAAGTGCCTCTCGATAAAGTAATCGATACGATGTGGCAAACAGCAAAAGATATGAACTCTAAATACAAAGAAACCTCCGAAGGAGGATTGGCAATTGCCGTGAATATGGCGGATTGCTAGTATTCAGTCGCAGTTTTCAGTTTTAGTTTACAATCACAGTACTAGTTTTCAGTATTCAATAAAAAAAGTGTTCAGTTGCAGTCGCAGTTTTAAAAAACTACAGATTGTACTGAACACTTTTTTTAATTATACCTTTACAATTATCAAAAACTGTAAACTGTCACTGGTACTAAAAACTGAGACTGAATACTGCAACTGAATACTAAAAACTACGCTTTAAGCAGTTTAAACCAGAACGAACTTCCTAATCCCAACTCGCTTTCTACACCAATAGTTCCGTTTTGTGCTTCGATAAATTCTTTACTGATAGATAAACCAAGTCCGGTTCCTGATTTATGACTTCCTGGAATCTGGAAAAACTTATCAAATACTTTGGATTTATAATGGCTATCGATTCCCTTACCAGTATCGACTACTGCAAAAACAATCTGATTTCTTTCTTTTTTCAGTTTAACTGTAATACTACTTTTTTCATAAGAGTATCTAATAGCATTCGTTAAAAAATTAATCATCACCCAAGTTGTTTTTTCCGAGTCTGCTTTTATATCTGCAAGATTAGGTTCGCTTTCAACAATCAATTCAATTTGTTTTTGCTCTGCTTGTACTTTCACAGCTTCAAGAGCATAATCTATAATTTTATACGGACTACATTGTCCAATATCTAGCTTAATATTACCTGTTTCCAGTTGTGCCATATCCAGCAACTCACCCGTAATTTTCAGCAAGCGTTGGCTATCATCCTTAATACTATCTATTAATTGTTTTTGCTCTTCATTAATACTTCCTGTGTTCGGCTTTTCTAATAACTGAAGGCTTAATTTAATAGATGATATAGGTGTTTTTAATTCATGCGAAACAGTTGCAATAAAATTAGTTTTGGCAAAATCAAGCTCCTTAAACAGCGTAATATTTCGTAAAATAATTACATCACCAATATTAATCGTTTTATCCTCACCTGTTGGCGTAATAGTAATATTAACAGTCTCTTTATCAAAATAGCTTTCTTTACCATCGGCAAAAATCTTCATCGGGTGCGCTTTCGTACTTTCGAGATCATTGATGATTAAAGATTTCATCAAATCATTTTTCAATGCCAGCGTTGTAGCCAACTCCCCTATTACATCCTCCGATTTCATTCCGATAATCTTAAGTGCTTCATTATTTACAAATAAAACTTTCCCCTGATTATCAAGCCCAATAATTGGATCATGCATATTATTTATTAAAGTCTCGAGTCGTTTTTTTTCAAATGATAATTTATACAAATTACTATCATGATATTCCTCGAGTTTTTCGGCCATCGTATTAAACGATTTTGCTAGATCCCCAAATTCGTTATGATTCATAAAATGTACCCGTTCTGAATAGTTTTTATTCGCAATTTGCTTAATACTTTCGGTCAATTCCTTAATTGGATTTGCAATATTATTAGGCAAATTAATTAGTAAATTAAAAGCAATCAAAAAACAAAGTGTGCCAACAATTGCAATCGAAAAATTAGCCGTTTCGGCAGTTTGCTTGGCAATATCACTTTTCTGTTTTATGGCATTCATATTGAGTTTCATGATTGCAAAAATATCCTGACGAATCTGACTTTTAACCGCTTGATCCTCCCAGTTATTTTCTAATTTATTAAAACTCATTTGTAAATTAGTCGTTACCTTATCTTCTCCAGCTTCGGTTACATTGATAATTTGTTTTTTCAAATTGTCTTTAAAAAAAACAATTGCTTTATCTTCATTACCACTTATTTCATCAAGCGAAGTGAGCATATTTCTAGAATATTCCAATGTGTTATAATTGGCTTTCAAAATATTTTCGGTATCTCCTTTTATCAAAAAAATATAAAAGGCACTAACTAATGCAAGGATAATTATCATTAAAAATAACAATCCCACGCCCAAGTTTAATTTCGTTTTAATTTTCATTTCCTATGATTTACAAAACATTTTATTTTTTATCCAAGTATCTAACTTTTCTAAACAGCTTAATAAGTACTTGCATAACTTAAGTGATTAATCTTTTTCAAACATCTCTTATCTTGTCTCTTCGAGTCTTACATCTCAAATCTTGCTTCTTGCTTCTCAATTATCTAACAACTCTCAATATCTAAGACAAAATAACAAGATCAACATTCGATAAAGAAAGACGAGTCAATAAACGTCTAAAAATCGATGTCGACAAAATTACCTTAAAAAAATTAAAATGAGGTTTCCCAATACAAACCGTTGTAATTTCTTTTTGTTCTACAACCTTAAGCATCGTATCAGTAATATTGGTACTTTCTATTTTAATTACTTCGGCACCGAGTTGAGTCGCCAATTTAAAATTATTAATTAAGTGACGTTGTTTATCCAGCGCTATTTTATCACTGCTTTCTCTTGGTAACTGAACATACAAAACATACCAATCGCTATTATAATAACTAGCCAATCGAGCCGTTTTTCTGATAATATTCTTTGCCGTTCGTTCATTACTACTTATACATGCCAATAATTTTTCGTGTCGCAGCGCCTGAGTTTTAGGAACTTCATTTTCTACTTTTCGCAACACCTGACTCGCTACTTCTTTAAGAGCCAATTCTCGCAATTGTAGAATCTGATCAGACTTAAAAAAATTATTCAGCGCAGTCTGGATTTTATCTTCCGTATAAATTTTCCCTTCCTTTAATCGGTCAATTAAATCTTCTGAAGTCAAATCGATGTTTACAACCTCATCTGCTAATCGCAGTACATTATCAGGAATCCGTTCTTTAACATCAACATTGGTAATCCGTTTTACATCTTCGTTTAAGCTCTCGATATGTTGAATATTAACTGCCGAAATCACGTTTATTCCAGATTCTAAAATCTCCAGAACATCTTGCCAGCGCTTTTCATTCTTGCTACCTTCTATGTTTGTGTGCGCCAACTCATCTACAATAACCACTTCTGGTCGCAAATTAATTATGGCTTGCACATCCATTTCCTCCAGTTGCTTTCCTTTGTAAAAAATAGAACGACGCGGAATCACAGGCAAACCATCCAGCAATTCATGCGTTTCCTTACGGTTATGCGTTTCTATGTATCCGATTTTTACATCTATTCCATTCTTTAATAATGTATGTGCTTCCTGTAGCATACGAAAAGTTTTGCCTACACCAGCACTCATGCCAATGTAGACCTTAAACTTTCCTTTACGGGATTTCTGAATTAAATCGAGAAAGTGCTTAACATTATTTTCCTTTTCGTTATCCATATATTTTTTATCTGTAAAAAAAGATGAAAGAAGTTAGAAGCAAGAAGTCAAAATAATTATAAAATGAATCTTGCCTCTTGCTTCTAATTTCTAATAAACTTAAAGAGTAATTGCCAAAGAAGTCGTTATAAATACGTTACTATCTGTTGGATCATTATTTTTTAAAAAGATATCATCTTTACTATTCAAAGTTCGTGCTTCTAATCTAAATATTACATTTTCTGCGGCTAAATAATCAAAGTTTGCAGAGAAACCATACGTTTTAAAACCGTTTGGAGTATCAGTTGCAATGATTACCCCTTTTTTATCCTGATAATACTCTCCCCTTGCTGCAACCATAATTTTATTTGTTGGTTTATATTGAGCCACTACAATTGGCGAATACCAAACATCATAATCAGAACTTCCGTTAGTAGCTTGTTGCAATCCAATATCAAAACCTGCAATCAGGTTTACTTTTTCAGACACTTTAAACTGTCCGTAAAAATCATTAAAGTATCTCCATTTTCTATCCACATCCGGTTGTTCATTCCCAACATATGTACTCCAGTTTAATGTAACTGCCGAAGTTGGTTTATAAGTAACCTGTGTTCCAAAAGCCGGAGTCTGATTTCCCTCAACCTTCTGGATACGTTGCCAGCCATTTAAATACATTACTGCCAAATACCATTTTTCACTTTTAGATGTATATCCTAACTTAACACCCGCCTCATAATATGGAGAGTTCTCCGCAAGAATACTTCTGGTTAAAGTCATACAATCTTTCCCGATTGCACTTTCAAAACCAATGTGCGAAGGCATAACTCCCGCATCAACCCAAAGATTGTGCTCTTTTGAGATTTTTACTCCCACATTAGCTTCATAAACATTTTTTAATAAGCCTTGTTCAGCAGCCATATTATATTCGGCATAAGTTCCAGCCATAATTGCAAAATTCCCTCGAACATTGTCTTTAGCATAATTCACTTTTGCTAAACCTAAATTCAAGTTTACCTCATTGTGTTTGTTATAATTATAAAGAAAACTTGGGCGAGTATGATTATCAGGATTTCCAAAATCATAACTGTAATAAGTATCTATATAACCCGAAAACGTAAACGGACTTTTAGATTCTTCCTGAGCATTCATTGTTGTATATCCGAAAGCTATTAAAGCTGTAAGTATTATTTTTTTCATTTTATTTTATCATTGCGAGAAACGAAATAATCTCGTTCTCTTAATTATTCTATTTGTTATTAGTTTTTTTTAGGAGCTCCCGAAGCTTCGGGACCAGCTGTCCGCTATATCTTTTTCTGTCCGCCGCGGCGGACAGAAAAAGGATACCGCTTCTATCTGGGCTAAAACACTTGGGGCAACAAGGGCTTTAGTCATCCTAACAGTCCCGACGCTTCGGGATAAAACCTGTTAGGTAATAAAGGGCAAACTCAGATAAAACAACTACAAGTCTATCTATATTTTGTCCATAAATTTTCATACATACAAGGCACTAGCAACCTTGCCAACAGGTTTTTATCCCGAAATTTCGGGACTGTTGGGTTTAGTATTAATCATCATATTTACAAGTATTTTTGTTATCCTAACAGGTTTCCAAAACCTGTTAGATATCTAAGTACTGATTACTGAATATCATACCTACAAGGTTTTAGAAACCTTGCAGGATAAAAACCTAAGAACCTTTTTTAGAAAGTTCGTCAAGAGCAATGTTCAGTTCCAGAACATTTACCATTGCAGTTCCCATAACCTTAGGAGTATTGATTTTAGATTCAACCAAAGCCTTAACTTTATCCTCAGCTAATTTTCTTTCTTTAGCAACCCGTTTTACCTGTACCAAAGCTCCTTGAGGGGAAATATTTGGGTCTAAACCACTTCCTGAAGCAGTAACCATATCGGCAGGAATTTCAGATTTTCTTAAATAAGGATGAACGATTAAAAAAGTATCAATTCTTTTTTGAACCACCGCTAAATAATCAGCGTTACTTGGTCCTTTATTGCTTCCTCCACTACCAGCAGCATTATAATCTACAGCCGAAGGGCGTCCCCAGAAATAATTAGATTTATCAAATTTCTGACCTATTTTTTGATACCCTACCACTTTACCATTAACCGAAATAGTTTCTCCCTTACCTTGGTTAGGTGCAAGCTGAGCAATACCATAAATTGCCAGAGGATAAATAACTGCAAACAGAACCACCGTAAGTAGGGTAAATTTTATTATTGAAAATATATTTTTCATTGTTTTTATTTTTTGAGTTTCTAAGAGACTAAGCTTCTAAGACGCTAAGAAAAAACCTTAGAACCTTAGTAACTTAGTATCTCAGAACCTTTTTTTAGATTACATAAATAAAGCTACTGCCAAATCAATTAATTTAATTCCGATAAAAGGAATAATCAATCCTCCTAAACCATAAATCAACAAGTTTCTTTTTAGGATTGCACTCGCTCCGATTGGTTTATAATCAACACCTCTCAACGCAAGCGGAATCAATATTGGGATAATAATCGCATTAAAGATTACAGCCGATAAAATCGCACTCTCAGGACTATGCAAATGCATGATATTTAAACCTTGTAAAGCAGGAATCGCAGTGATAAAAAGTGCAGGAACAATAGCAAAATACTTCGCTACGTCATTTGCAATAGAAAATGTTGTAAGTGTACCTCTGGTCATCAACAACTGTTTTCCAATTTCAATAATCTCAATTAACTTGGTTGGGTCATTATCTAAATCGACCATGTTACCCGCTTCCTTAGCAGCTTGAGTTCCGCTATTCATTGCAACACCAACATCTGCTTGTGCAAGAGCCGGTGCATCATTCGTACCGTCACCCATCATTGCGACAAGTTTACCCATTTGTTGCTCATTTTTAATGTAGTTCATTTTATCCTCAGGTTTCGCTTCGGCAATAAAATCGTCAACACCAGCAGCTTCAGCAATAAACTTAGCCGTAAGAGGATTATCTCCAGTAACCATTACCGTTTTTACACCCATTTTTCTCAAACGGTCAAAACGTTCTTTCATTCCAGTTTTAATGATATCCTGCAACTCTATAACCCCTTGTACTTGGTTATTTTTAACCACTACCAATGGCGTTCCACCTTTAGACGAAATATCAATTACTTTTTGAGCAATATCTTCAGGGAAATTATTTCCAGCCTGAAGTGCAATATTTTTTGCAGCATCCTGAGCCCCTTTTCTAATGTTAGTTCCGTCTTTTAAGACAACACCACTAGTTCTGGTTTCAGCAGTAAATTTGATTAAAGTAGCACCTTCAATAGATAAGTTTTGAGCTACAGTTGGACCAGCCAACTCTACAATACTTTTTCCTTCAGGAGTATCATCTGCAAGAGAACTTAATACTGCAGATTCTATAAAATCTTTTTCTGTAACACCTTTAGCAGGATAAAAATTAGTTGCTTTTCTGTTACCAATAGTAATAGTTCCTGTTTTATCAAGAAGTAATACATCAATATCACCAGCAGTTTCTACCGCTTTTCCAGATTTTGTAATTACGTTAGCACGCAATGCTCTATCCATTCCCGCAATTCCGATTGCTGAAAGTAAACCTCCAATTGTTGTTGGAATTAAACATACAAAAAGAGAGATAAAAGCAGCAATTGTTATTGGCGCATTAGCATAATCTGCAAATGGTTTTAAGGTAACACAAACAATCACGAAGATTAGAGTAAATGCTGCCAACAAAATAGTCAATGCAATTTCGTTTGGCGTTTTCTGACGGCTTGCTCCTTCAACCAAAGCAATCATTTTATCAAGAAAACTTTCGCCAGGCTCAGATGTTACGATTACTTTAATTTTATCCGACAATACTTTTGTACCTCCAGTTACCGATGATTTATCACCACCAGCTTCACGAATTACAGGAGCACTTTCTCCAGTAATCGCACTTTCATCAATAGTTGCCAAACCTTCGATGATTTCACCATCAGTTGCTATTAAATCTCCAGCTTCACAAACGAAAACATCTCCTTTTTTTAATTCCGAAGAACTAATATTTTTGATTTCTCCATTAGCAAGGATTTGTCTTGCTGGTGTTTCTTCCCGTGTTTTTCTTAAACTATCGGCTTGGGCTTTACCTCTTGCTTCGGCAATTGCTTCGGCAAAATTGGCAAACAAAAGAGTTGCTAGTAAAATTAAAAACACAATTAAATTATATGCAAAACTACCTTGATCGTTTGCTCCCATCAAAATGGAAATACAAACAGCAAACATAATGGCAGTCCCTATTTCTACGGTAAACATTACCGGATTTTTAATCATCAATTTTGGATTAAGCTTCACAAAAGATTGCACTAAGGCATCTTTTACCTGCTTACTTTCAAACAATGAATTGGATTTATTGTTAGTCATTTTCTTTTATATTATTTTAATGTAAAATATTCTGCCAATGGACCTAAAGCCAACGCTGGGAAGAATGATAAGGCGGCGATAATTGCAATTACTGCAAAAACCATTACTCCAAAAATAGAAGTGTCTGTTTTTAAAGTTCCTGCACTTTCTGGGATATATTTTTTATTAGCCAATAATCCTGCAATAGCCAATGGCCCGATTATAGGAATGAAACGACTCAATAGCAATACAATTCCTGTAGTAATATTCCAGAACGGATTATTATCTCCTAAACCTTCAAACCCAGAACCATTATTGGCTGCACTAGAAGTATATTCATATAACATTTCTGAAAATCCATGATTTCCCGGGTTGTTTAACCAACCTGTTGCATTCCCATTAAACCACCATCCCATTGCTGTATCATGTGCAGCAAAATACGAAGCCAAAGCTGTTCCTGATAATATTAATAAAGGATGAAGAATAGCAACAAAAGCAGCAATCTTAACTTCCCGAGCTTCAATTTTCTTTCCTAAAAATTCAGGTGTTCGACCAACCATTAAACCAGAAATAAATACTGCCAGAATAATGAAAACATAAAAGTTAAGAATACCAACACCACAACCACCATAAAATGCATTAACCATCATGGCAAGCAATTCCATAGCACCAGATACTGGCATCGAGCTATCATGCATACTATTAACAGAACCTGTAGAAATTACCGTTGTTGCAATACTCCAGAAACCTGAAATAGCTGGACCTAAACGAACCTCCTTGCCTTCCATTGCTCCTGTTGCCTGGGTAATTCCCATTCTTTCGATAGCTGGATTTCCGTTAATCTCACTAATAACCGTTGGGATAACCAGTAATAAGAATCCAACCGTCATAACGCCAAAAATAACGTATGATAATTTTCTTTTCTTTAGATAAAAACCTAGGGCAAAAATCATCCCAAACGGAATAATTAATTGAGCCCATAATTCGACAGCATTAGAAAAATAAGTAGGGTTTTCTAATGGATGTGCTGAGTTAGCTCCAAAAAAACCTCCACCATTTGTACCTATATGTTTTATGGCAATAAATGCTGCAGCAGGTCCGCGAGAAACCTCAACATTATCACCTTGTAAAGTAGTGATAGCATCTTTACCTTCAAAAGTCATTGGTGAACCGCTAAATACCAAAGCAGTAGCTACAATAGCAGCTAATGGTAATAAAACGCGAGTACAACTTTTGATAAAATAGTTATAAAAGTTACCTAATTTATCTGTAGATCTTTCTTTCATTGCAGTAAAAACCATTGCTGCAGCAGCCATTCCGACACCAGCCGAAACAAATTGCAAGAACATCAGGAACATTTGTGATAAATAAGATACACCGCTTTCGCCCGAATAATGCTGTAAATTACAGTTTACTATAAATGAAATGGCAGTATTAAATGCCAAATCTGGGCTCATCGATGGATTATTATCGGGGTTTAAGAATAGCGACCCTTGAAACAATAAAATAAAGAAGCAAAGAAAGAACCAAACCATGTTTATACTTAAAAGTGCTTTTAAGTGTTGCTTCCAGTTCATTTCTTCGGTGGAATTGATTCCACTGATTTTAAAAATAAGTTTTTCAATTGGATTGAAAATCGGGTCAAGTAATGTTTTATCACCCAAATAAACTTTAGCAATATATTTTCCCAAAGGAATGGCTAAAACTATCGTAATGATAAAAATACTGATGACGCCAAATAATTCTGTGTTCATAATTTTTTAAATTTTAGTAAAATGTCAGATGTGATTTGTAAAAGGAGACCGACGTATAACATCTAACATCTCACTTATAACTTTTAACATCATTAAAATTTTTCGGGTTTGATTAATACGTAAACCAAATAGCCGAAAACGGCAAGGGCAATAATAAATAGTGCAGTCATGATTTAAATTTTTTCAAAAAATTCGACAGATTTAAAACAAATCGCAAAGAGCAAAACTGCCAGTGCGAGTAAAAGAATAGTGATTAACATAGGTTTTGATTTATTTAGATTATTGGATTATTATTTTTTAGACTCCGAGATTAGAAGAAACTAGACTAGGAGAAGCAAGAGGCAAGATTTAAAGATGAGGAGAAACAAGAGGCAAGACTTAAAGATTATAGATTAAACATTTATAGATAATAGATTTCAAAAAACAACTTTAGTCTTTCTTCTACCTCCTAACATCTTGTTTCTATTCTCTTAACCCTATTCTCTTGGCTCTATCAGTCTTTCCTAGACACCCGACGCATTAATTTGTTTTATATATTCAGCCTTCAACGATTTTGGAAATAAATCCGAAATCGTACAATGCCGTAATTCCATGAAAGAAGAAACCGAGAAAACGTATACGTTCGAAATGGCACTTTTAGTTTCGTAACTCCCTGTAGTATATAATCGCTCGGCAAGCGCCAGACATTTTTTTGCTCTGACAATATTCCCGCTAATGATTGCTGTCTTAGTGATTTCGGCAAACCGTTCAGCTTGCTTATAAATCGTGGTGACTTGATTTTTCATAAGAATGATTTTTTTTGTTCTTCCTCCCTTATGCCAAAATACATTCCAAAAAAAAACTTTTAACCCAATACACTATAAACTAACACCTTATCAAATTTACTTAAAATTCAGGCATAAAAAAAGCCTATCAAAATGATAGGCTTTTATTGAAATGATAAGGATTTTAATTTTTTAGTTTTGAGTCCCATTGGGACAATATATTTATAGAAAAATTAAAAATTAGTAGACAAACGTTTCGTAATCAAAATATGTATCCCTCCGATGAAGTTTTTAAATTGGAATTTATCCCGATAACTATCAGCATTGGAATTTTAAATTATTATTGAATATTATATTCGTCTAATTTTCGATAAAGAGTTGCAATCCCTATTTCGAGTAATCGTGCCGTTTCGGCTTTATTACCTTTAGTATAATTAAATACCTTCTGAATATGCAATTTTTCAACACTTTGCATAGAGAATGCCGACACGCTTTTATTCGTTTTAACTACTTGGTGTTGCATTTCATAAGGCAAAACATCTTGAGTTAAAACATCGCCATTTACCAGAATAACCGAACGCTCAATAACATTCTTTAATTCTCTAACGTTTCCTGGCCATTGGTACGATTCCATTTTTTGCATAAACCCTTCATCAATAGATAAAGCTTTCTTATTTATTTTTTCAGAAAATTGCTTTACGTAATAATGTGCCAACGGCAAAATATCCTTAACCCTTTCTCGCAAAGGCGGAATTTTAATTTCAAAAATATTCAACCTGAAATATAAATCCGAACGAAAACGGTGTTCTTCACTTTCTACCTTTAAATCTCGATTGGTAGCTGCAATTAATCTAAAATTCGATTTTCTTGGCTTCGTATCTCCAAGCTGAATGTATTCGCTTGTTTCCAGAACACGTAATAATTTAGCTTGCAGTTCTAATGGCATCTCTCCTATCTCATCCAGAAATAAAGTACCACCATTAGCCTCCTCAATATATCCTTTTTTATCTTTTATCGCTCCCGTAAAAGCACCTTGTTTGTGTCCAAACAATTCGCTTTCCAGAATTTCTTTACTAAAAGTACTGCAGTTTAAAGCCACAAACGACTTACCAACTCTATTACTGTTTTCGTGAATTGCCTGAGCAAAAACCTCTTTACCAGTTCCGGTTTCTCCCATCAAAAGCACAGTCGAATCTGTTTTAGAAACCCTTTGAGCCAAATCGATAACCTGCTCAAGCCCTTTAGATTTTCCTATAATATTATCAAATGAGTATTTATCAGAGATTCGCTTTTCAAGTTGTTTAACTTTCTTTTGCAATTGTACTTTCTCCAAAGCTTTGTATAAAAGCGGAATAATTTTATCATTATCATCACCTTTTACGATATAATCAAAAGCGCCATTTTTCATGGCTTGAACACCATCAGAAATTTTACCGAAAGCCGTCAATAAGATAACTTCTGTAAACGGGAAAGCCGCTTTTATTTTCTGAAGAAAATCAACACCATTTCCATCAGGAAGTTTTACATCACACAACACAGCATCAATATCATTGTGTTCTAACTTTTTGAAGCCCGATTTTAAATCTGCTGCTTCAAAAACTTCGAAACCTTCCGAGCGTATAATTCTGGCGAGAAGATGGCGTAATTTTTCTTCGTCGTCAATAATAAGAATATTTTTCAAAATGGGGATTTGTGAATTAGTTTTTCAAAATTAGTTATTTTACCCATTTGTCAATTAAATACTTCCAAATACTTTTTTAGCATAAAATAATCTACCCTTTTATTTAGGAGCTAATCCCGCTGTACACTATATCTTTTATAGCATCCCGATAGCTATCGGGATGCCATAAAAGGATGCCGTTCCCATCAGGGCTAGAAACAAAACAGATTGCTCAGTCCCGAAAATATCAACACAACGATAGCACAGAAATACTTTCAGTTACTTCGAGTTTTAAATTGACTCCTGCTAATGCTGGAGACAATTCAAAACTTAATACATATACTCTCCTCAATTAATTTTACTTCTCATTTTTTATATTCCCTACCAAAATTCATTTTAAAAAAATTCATTTTATTACTTTTACAGATTCAAAATATAAATCAATCCCGATTCTATCGGTACTAAATCATAGATTACAATGTCTGTAGCAAAAAAAGATTACAAAAGAATTACTACCAAATCATTAATTGAGATGAAAGCCAATGGGCAAAAAATCTCAATGCTTACGGCTTACGATTATACAATGGCCAAAATTGTTGATACTGCCGGAATCGATGTAATCCTTGTAGGAGACTCAGCTTCGAATGTAATGGCTGGTCACGAAACTACCTTACCAATTACTTTAGACCAAATGATTTATCATGCGTCGTCTGTAGTAAGAGCTATCGAAAGAGCTTTGGTTGTTGTTGATTTACCTTTCGGAAGTTACCAATCAGACCCTAAAGAAGCATTGCGTTCTGCTATCAGAATCATGAAAGAAAGTGGTGGTCACGCAGTAAAATTAGAAGGTGGAAAAGAAATTAAAGAATCAATTAAAAAAATATTAAACGCAGGAATTCCAGTTATGGGACATTTGGGTTTAACACCACAATCAATATATAAATTCGGAACATATACCGTTCGTGCCAAAGAAGAAGACGAAGCCGAAAAACTAATTGAAGATGCAAAATTGCTAGAAAAAATTGGTTGTTTTGCTTTAGTTCTTGAAAAAATCCCTGCACATTTAGCTCAAAAAGTTGCCGAAAGCATCTCTATTCCTGTAATCGGAATCGGTGCTGGTGGTCAGGTAGATGGTCAGGTTCTTGTAATTCACGATATGTTAGGAATGAACAATGAGTTTAGCCCACGTTTTTTAAGACGCTACATGAATTTATACGAAGGAATGACTACTGCAATTAGCCAATATGTTGATGATGTAAAATCTGGAGATTTCCCTAACTCTGGTGAGCAATATTAATTTTTTAAGACACTAAGGTTCTAAGCAACAAAGGTTCAAAGGTTTTAAAATTGAATAGCCTCCTGCTAAAGCAGGAGGAATATTTTAAGTTAATCAGGCTTTAGCCAAACTTCTTTAAGGTTCTAAAATGCTAAGGAAATAAGGTTCTAAGGTTTCTTCTTAGCATCTTAGAAACTTAGCCACTTAGGAACTCCAAAAATAAACTATGAAAATCATTTCCAATAAAGATAATCTCCAGGTTCTACACGAAGACAACCATATTATTGTTGTAAACAAACGCGTAGGCGATATTGTACAAGGTGACAAAACAGGCGATAAACCATTATCGGACGTTGTAAAAGAATACATAAAAGACAAATACAATAAACCTGGTGACGTATTTTTAGGTGTAATACATCGATTGGACCGTCCTACAACTGGAATTGTAGTTTTTGCCAGAACAAGCAAAGCATTAACGCGTATGAACGAATTGTTCAGTAATCGCGAGACTCAAAAAACCTATTGGGCTGTTGTAAAGAATAAGCCTGTAGAAACAAGCGCCAAATTGGTTCATTTTCTAAAAAGAAACGAGAAAAATAATACTTCAAAAGCGCATTTAAAAGAAGTTCCAGATAGTAAATTGGCAAGCTTAGATTATACTGTTTTTAAAGAACTTCAGAATTACGTAGCACTCGAAATTAATTTACATACAGGAAGACACCACCAGATTAGAGCACAACTATCAGCAATTGGATCACCTATAAAAGGAGATTTAAAATATGGTTTTGACCGAAGTAATCCCGATGGAGGAATACATCTTCATGCCCGAAAATTAACCTTTATACATCCTGTAACCAAAGAACCACTTACCATTATTGCTCCTACTCCAGATGAAGTGATATGGAATGCTATATGATTTTTGGGTAAAATCACTTTTATTTAAAATTTTAAAATTAACTTGCATAGTAAAAACTAAGCAGATTTTAAAATGGACTATAAAAATGACATCGGTTACAGAAAAGAGACGCTTAAAAAACTATTGTTCAACATACAAAAAAGCGAAGATTTAATCATTAAAGCTTTGTATGATGATTTCAAAAAACCTGCTTTTGAAGCCGTTCTAACCGAAACCAATTATGTTATTTCGGAATTAAAAGATACCATTAAAAATATTTATCGCTGGGCAAAACCACAACGTGTTTTTCCATCGATACTTAACTTTCCTTCTACCGATTATATTTACAAAGAACCTTACGGAAAAGTATTGATTCTTGCTCCTTGGAATTATCCTTTTCAATTAGCTTTATGCCCATTAATATCCGCTGTAGCAGCAGGAAATAAAGTCATTTTAAAACCATCAGAACTTACTCCTAAAACTGCCGAAATTATAACCGAAATCATCCAGAAAACATTTCACATTAATCATGTCGAAGTGGTACAAGGAGGAGTTGATGTTTCGCAAAAACTTTTAGAGAAACGTTGGGATTATATATTTTTTACAGGAAGTGTAGCTGTCGGGAAAATTGTAGCAAAAGCCGCTGCAGAATACCTTACTCCTGTTACGCTGGAGCTTGGCGGAAAAAACCCATGTATTATAGATGAAACTGCCAATTTAAAACTAGCTGCAAAAAGAATCGTTTGGGGAAAATTTATAAATGCAGGACAAACCTGTATAGCCCCCGATTACATCTTGATTCATAAAGATATGAAAACTCATTTTATAGGATATCTAAAAGATGAGATTAATAAAGCTTACGGCGCAAATCCCGAAGAATCACCAGATTTTGCCAGAATTATAAATACCAAAAACTGGGTACGATTAGATAGCATGATCGAACCTGGCAAAGTAGTTTTTGGAGGACATACCGATGCGAAAAAACTTTATATCGCACCAACTCTTATCGACGAACCAGGTATGGAAAGTAATATTATGCAAGAAGAAATTTTCGGGCCATTATTACCTATACTTGCTTACAAAACCGAAGCTGATATAAAAAACATTATCGAGCAATACGAAAAACCTCTTGCCTTATATGTTTTTAGTGACAACCAGAATTTTACAAAAAGAATAATTACACGTTACTCATTTGGCGGAGGATGCATTAATGATACCGTTGTTCATTTTTCAAATAACAGACTTCCGTTTGGAGGTGTTGGTCATAGTGGCTTAGGAGCTTATCATGGTAAATTAAGTTTTGATACTTTCTCTCATCATAAAAGCATAGTAAAAAAAGCCAATTGGCTCGATTTACCAATGCGATATGCACCATATAAAGATAAATTAACGACTATAAAAAAATTATTAGACTGGATCTAAATTTATCTGAGTTTAAACAATCAATTAATCAAAATTATTTTCCGTAACTAAATCAGATAATTGCATTAAATCATTTTGCTAAAAACCCGATTTTAACTTTGCCGACTTAAAAAATATACTATATTTACTTCTGATATTTTATAAAAAGATAATCTAAAAAAAATCCAAAATATAACGAATAACTACTTTCAAAAATTATGAATCGTACGCAACAACGAATAGAAGAAATCAACAAAATTGGTTATCAATTAGACTTTTCAAATGTATTTAATCATGCTTTCGAAAATTATAAAAAAATAGCGCTTTACGCAGGGTCTATTCTTCTTATTTTTTACTTTGTACTTGCTATTTTCGGTTCGAGTATTGTGATTTCTTTATTTGGAATCGGAAGTCTAACAAAAGAATCTATAGAAAACTTACAACATTTAAAATTATCTGGAAATTTCCTTATAATATATATGACATCTATGATTTTATTGGCTGTATTTATTGCTCCCTTTACTGCTGGATTTTTAAAAATGGCCGATTGTGCAGATAAAGACAAAGAATTTAATTTTGCTACAATTTTTTATTACTACAAATTACCATACTTAACAAACATTATAGGAGCTACTTTTATTATATCGGTTATAAGTATCGCCATATCAATAGCGACAGAAATGATAAATCTATCAATTTATGGAACAGTAATTTCATTACTAATTTCGCTTTTTACTTACCTAACAATTCCATTAATTGTCTTTGGAAATTTTAATGCCATTGATGCTATTAAAACTAGCTTTATGCTTGTTTCAAAACAACCTCTAATTCTTATTGGGTTATTAATTGTTGCCGGAATCGCAGCAATGGTAGGATTTATAGGATGCTGTATTGGGGTAGTTTTTACCCTTCCTTTTATTTATTCTATGACCTATGCAATTTATTGCGCAATTATCGGTGTAGATGCATTAGACGAGATTGAAGAATCTAAATCAGGACCAAAAACATTTTTATAACAGATAGAATTGATATAATAATTTCTCCAGGAATCTATTTAATTAAACCTAAATTAACCAAAAATCTATGGTATTTTACTGTAGTTTTATAACAATGATATCCTCATGGCCAAACCTAACAGGCTTGGCCCATAATTTATTGTTATTTAGCGACGTAAACCTCCAATGGATTGTTTCTTACAATAATCCTAAATTTCCTGCACTAGGACTGGCTTTATTGGGTTTTATTATTTTTTTAGGTTATCATTTTTTTAATATAAAAAAGCAACTAGGTAATTTTATCGAAAAAGAGAAAGAAAATGATACTACTGATAAAGAGTATCTTCTCTATTTTTTGTTTTTTGGGATTACCATTATTGTAATAGAGATTGTTAATGAGCTATTTAAAATTAGGCCCAAAAGCTTACTTATCATTAACACCTCGATTGGTCTTTTCTTTTTATTATTCTACTTTATAACTAGTAAAGTTAAATACTTACGTAAAAAAGTACAATTTATCTTCATTGTATTATTTTTACTATTCTTTGGTTATATATTACGCAATATCATTTCTCTTCCTAATGATATAACCCCAATAATTAGTTTTGTCGTAGCCTATTACTTTTCGTATACTATTTTAAAACCTATAAAATTATATTGGTTTTTTACAGCCTTATTATTTTTGTTTTTAGTTGATGTTACTATTTCACATTCTATTCCTTTAAAAACATCTGTAATTTTAATTAATTTTTCTCTTATTGTATTTGTTGTCAACTACGTAAAATATGCTGTTTTATTAAACGAAAACGACAAATTTCGGTTTTCTAACGAAATAGTACATAAAGGAAACTCTCTTACAATTGCCAGTAATCGCAAAGGAGAAATCTTATTTTGTAGTGAAACCATAATCGATATTTTAGGATATTCACCAGAAGCAGTTATGGGAATTGGATTCTGGAATCTTACAGAAGATCCCGAGTTTATTGGCGAAGATTACCATTTAACTTATATCGACAACAAACTCTACATCCGTAAATTAAAATGTAAAAACGGAGAATATAAATACATTCAATGGAAAGATAAAAAATTCTCAGAGGACCTAATAATTAGTATAGGACAAGATATAACGGAGCAAATAAACACTAAAGATTTATATAAAAATCTAATCCAGACCGCTACCGATTTAATTTTTGAAGCCGATGATGACGGTAACTTTACTTTCATCAATGAATTTGCAATTTCATCATTAGGATATTCAGAGTCAGAAATTATTTCTCATAATTATTCAGAATTCATTCACGTTGATTACACCATAAATACGGTGAATTTTTATGAAAATCTGGAAGAAAACTTAAAGAAAAAGGAAAATGATTTTCCTGCTATAGAAATTCCGTTATTGAAAAAAAATACCGAAGAATTATGGGTTTCCCTAAAAGTAATTATCCGTAAAAATGATGCAGGCCAAATAATTGGTTATTCAGGTATTGCCAGAGATATTACAAAATTAAAAAACATTGAAAACGAGAATAAAATCAGGCATGAAAAAATTGAAGATTATAATACTGTCTCCAAAAAATTATCGACCACAAACTTCAGTAATTACGATGACATAGATAGTGTTGTAGAACTGATTATAAAAGAAGCCGCAATTGTTTCTAAAGCCAATCGGGTTAGCCATTGGAAATATACTGAAGATATAATTACTTGTACTAATTTATTTAGCGTAGACAATCATAAACTAGAGAAAAAGAAGATTTTAAAAAGAGAATTATACCCTATCTATTTTAACTCAATAAAAAACAAAACCATCATCAATGCTCCAGATGTTTTTAATCATTTAGAAATATCAGAATTTACAAAAGAAGCTTTCTTAATAAACGATATTAAATCGATGCTAGATGTTCCAATTTTTACGAATGGACAACTAACAGGTATTCTTTGTTTTGAATCTACCAAAACCAAACGGATTTGGGATAATGAAGACATCAATTTTGCCCGAACCATTTCGGATATTATTTCATTAGCGATTTCTTCGCAAATGAGGTTAATGACCGAGAAAAAATTAGAATTCAAGAGTCAGCTATTATCTGCACTTGCTTTATGTACCGAAAAGTTTTTACTAAGCAAAAGCACTTCTAAAATGTTTGAAGAAACCTTTGAAATAATAGGAAAAGCTACAAAGGTGGATCATATGTTTTATTATGAAAAAAATAATGATACCAATCTCGTAAGTCAGAAATACAAATGGGCAAGAGAAGGAATTACTAAGCAAATCACCGAATTACGAGGTTTTACCTCCGATAATTTACATGAGATATTCAATCAGGCTCAAAGCAAAAAAATCTTAAATACACTAACAAGAAAACTTAAAGATTCGTTTTTTAAAGAGCTATTAATAGCCAATGAAATCAAATCAATCTTGATACTTCCGCTATATATAAATGACGATTTTACTGGCTTTATAGGATTTGATGATTGTACAAATGAAAAAAAATGGTCCGAAGACGAAATTTATATTTTACAATCGCTTGCTAATAACGTTTCTTCGACCTTAGAAAGAAACAGAAATGAAGCTAGAATTCACGAAAGTGAAGAAAAATTTAAGCTAATCGCTAATAATATTCCTGGTACAGTTTATTTATCCAAATTTGATGAATTAGGCTCCAAAGTATTCCTAAACGATGAAATCGAGAATTTAACCGGATATCCAAAAACTGAGTTTCTCGAAAATAGATTATCCTTTATTTCATTAATGCATCCAGAGGACAAAGAAAACATCATTAAAAACCAAATAAATGATTTAAAAAGAGGAATACCAATACATTGTGTTTACAGAATACAAAGAAAATCTGGCGAATACATTTGGGTAGAAGAATTTGGCGATGTAATTAAAAAAGGAAATACAATTGATTTTGTTGGTGGAATTTATTTTGATATTACAAGCAAAAAAGAAACTGAAGATGCTATAAAAGCAAAACAATTAGCAGAAGCAGCAAATAAATCAAAATCAGATTTCCTGGCAAATATGTCTCATGAAATCCGAACACCTTTAAACGGAATTATTGGTTTTACAAATTTATTGATGAAAACCAATCTTCAGGAAATTCAGCAAAAATATATGATTACCGTTAATCAATCGGCTCAATCATTGCTAAATATTATAAATGATATCCTTGATTTTTCTAAAATAGAAGCTGGAAAATTAGAACTAAATATCGATAAATATGATATTAGAGAAATACTCAATCAAGTAGTCGATTTAATATTATACGAATCTAATCTTAAGAAACTTACATTAGAATTAAACATAAATGAAGATGTACCAAATTGCTTTTGGATTGACGTACTCCGAATAAAACAAATCCTGATTAACTTACTAGCAAATGCCGTTAAATTTACCGAGAAAGGAACGATAAAACTAAATGTATCCGTACTCGATAAGATTAACGATACATACACAATACGCTTTTCGGTTTCTGATACTGGTATTGGGATTCTTGAGGAAAACAAAAAACGAATTTTTCAGGCGTTTTCACAAGAAGACAGCTCGACCACCCGCAAATTTGGAGGTACAGGATTAGGATTGACCATTTCTAATAAACTACTTAGTTTAATGGACAGCCATTTAAAACTAGAAAGCAAACTAAATATTGGAAGTACTTTTTATTTTGATTTAGATATAAAAAGTTGCGATACATATGTGCCTTATCTTTTCATAAATGAGACCGAAAACAGTAATAGCACTTCTACTTTAAACAAAGACCTACTCACTAGAGAAATAAAGTTCCTTATTGTAGAGGATAATAACGTGAATAGATTGTTACTTAGGGCTACTATAAAAAACCTATTTGTAAATGCTATTATTTACGATGCCGAAAACGGCGAAGAAGCCGTTAGATTACACAAAGTAATTAATCCAGACATTATTTTCATGGACATACAAATGCCTATCATGAATGGATATGAAGCTACAAAAGCAATACGTAAATTAAAATCAGGAAAAAAAATCCCTATAATCGCTGTTACAGCTGGTGCGGAAAAAGATGAAAAGCAAAATTGCATCAATGCCGGAATGACTGGTTATATATCTAAACCAATTATTAAGGGTAGTATCGAAAAAGCCATAATTAAATCCATTACCTAAACAGTAAAGAAATAGAAGATAAAAGCTACTATTTCAAAAAATATCAATAAATTCGTGTACGCATAATTTTGAATAAAAACATTTAAACCATATAATTATGAAATGGAAAGGCACAAGAGAAAGTGATAACGTTGAAGACAGAAGAGGAATGTCGGGAGGTGGAAAAACCCTTGTAGGAGGTGGAATCATTGGAATTATAATATTACTCGTAAATGTTTTTGGAGGTGAAAATGCACAATTAATAACTCCTGTCTTAGAACAAATGCAAGGTTCCCAATCAAACCAAACCGAAGCTGCTGCCCCACTAAGTAAAGAAGACGAAGAATTAGGTCATTTTGTTAAAGCAATTCTAGCAAGAAATGAAGAAACTTGGGACAAAATTTTCTCCGAGAATGGTATGAAATATAAATATCCAAAACTAGTACTTTTTAGAGGTTCAGTTCAAACACAATGCGGTGGAGCTACATCAGCTTCTGGTCCTTTTTATTGTCCTGCCGACCAGAATGTATATATGGATTTAGCCTTTTTTGAGGAACTAAAAACAAGATTTGGTGCCAAAGGTGGGGACTTTGCTATTGCATACGTTATAGCGCATGAAATTGGGCATCACATACAAACATTACTAGGTACATCGGCCAAAATGCGTAAAGCACAAGAAGGCAAAAGCGAAGCACAAGCCAATAAACTATCTGTAGCATTAGAACTTCAAGCCGATTTTTATGCAGGAGTTTGGGCACATAACAACCAACAATATCTAGAAGAAGGAGATATTGATGAAGCATTAAGTGCTGCAAATGCAGTTGGAGACGATGCCATACAAAGTAAAATGCAAGGACAAGTTGTTCCTGACTCATTTACACACGGAACATCAGAACAACGCAAATTTTGGTTTATGAAAGGATATAAAACCGGAGACATCAACCAAGGCGATACCTTTGCCGAAATTAGATAAGAAGATAAAATCTCAAATTATAAAAAAAGCATGATAAATAATTATCATGCTTTTTTTATACCCAATATTGTCCGACTGAGCAGAGTCGAAGTCCCATAATATTAATCTTTGTGTTCTCCCACAAGTCAAACAAACCTTTACAACGTAGATGCACTGCGGTGCGTCTCTACAGAAAACCTTTGTCCCTTTGAATCTTTGCCTCTTTAGGATTCATTTTAAACGCAAAGTACACAAAGAAAAAAAAAAACGCAAAGGTTCGCAAAGCTATCTATCAAACTTTGCGAACCTTCGTGTAACCCTTTGCGTTCTTTGCGGTAAAATCTTTTGCACAAGACACTTGTGCCGTCCTTAACTCTCTGAACCTCAAATAAATGCACAAAAAAAAGCCTTGAATTTCTTCAAGGCTTTAAATTTCTGGGTGGATGACCGGGTTCGAACCGGCGACCCTCGGTACCACAAACCGATGCTCTAACCAACTGAGCTACAACCACCATTTTTACTTAGCGAGTGCAAATATAAAGTAAAACTTTACTTCTACAAAGAAAAAAATAAAAAGCTTCACTAAACTATTTATTAAACTTTACGAACCTCTGCATAACCCTTTGCAGTTAAATCTTTTTTGTATAAGACAATCTTTATCCCTTTGAATCTTTAGAATCCATTTTAAACGCAAAGCACACAAAGACAAAAAAACACAAAGGTTCGCAAAGCTATTCATTAAACTTTGTGTAACCCTTTGCACTCTTTGCGGTAAAATTTTTCTCAAAAAATTAAACATACAAAAAAAGCCTTGAATTTCTTCAAGGCTTTAAATTTCTGGGTGGATGACCGGGTTCGAACCGGCGACCCTCGGTACCACAAACCGATGCTCTAACCAGCTGAGCTACAACCACCATTTCTGCTTAGCGAGTGCAAATATAGAGCAAAACTTTACTTCTACAAAGAAAAAAATGAAAAATTTTCATCTTTTTTACATCAAATTCCCTAAACTATTGACGGCCAAACACCTTTCAACAGTAAAACCTTCGGCAAAATCTACACCAACTAATCTTCCTAAGTCTTGTGCACGATAATTTAAACTTTCAAGAAAATTTTTACTCGTTATCGGGGTAGCAGGTTCTTTAGAATTCGCATCATAAAACTGCGATCCATACGCTAAAATCGATTCTATTTTCTTTTCAGTAAATCCTGTGATGTCCACAACAAAGTCTGGCTCGATATTTTTCCACTGAATATAATGGTATACAACCTTAGGGCGCCATGCTGTTTGTGGCTCACCGTTAAGCGTAGTTTCTATCTTCATCAAACCAGATAAAAAACAAGCATCAGAAACCAACTTACTACCTTTTCCGTGATCAATATGGCGGTCATCAATTGCATTACACAAAACAATCTCTGGTTTGTACTTACGGATCATTTTTATAACCTCTAATTGATGCGCTTCGTCATTTACAAAAAAACCATCACGCATCGCTAAATTTTCACGCACAGAAACACCTAATATGTTTGCCGCAGCAGCAGCTTCCTGATCTCTTAATTCAGCAGAACCACGTGTTCCTAATTCTCCTCGGGTCAAATCGACAATGCCAACTTTCTTCCCTAAAGAAACTTCTTTTAAAATTGTTCCTGCACAACCTAATTCTACATCATCTGGATGTGCTCCAAAAGCTAATATATCTAATTTCATGTTTTTATTTCAAATTTAATTTGAGCCTTAGTTTTTAATCCTTACTAATTACTACACCCCTATTCTCTTTCTTCTTTAATCTTGCTTCTATTCTCTTGCTTCTATATTTAAAACCCTTTTCATCGTCATTGACTTATTGACACTTTCCTCCCACTCGTTTTCAGGAATACTTTCTTTTGTGATTCCGCATCCCATATACAAAACGGCTTCAGAATTACGCATTTGCATACTTCGTAAATTTACAAATAAATCAGAGCTTATCGAGTCAGATGCGAAACTGCTATTTAGTTCGCCTAAAAAACCAGTATAAAAAGTTCTATCGTAATTTTCATTTTCCAGAATAAATGCTCTGGATTTCTTTTTAGGATAACCACAAACTGCAGGTGTTGGATGCAATAAATCTATCACTTCATCTAAACTAGAATCAGTATTTAGAGCTCCCGAAATATCGGTTTTTATATGCCAGATACTTCCAGCATTAGCACTATAAGGTTCCGTAACTGCAACAGAAGAAGCGACATCCTGTAATCTTTTTACAATAAAGTCGGTAACATATTGTTGCTCATCTTTCTCTTTCTGATGCCAGATAACATCTGATGCCAAAGCAGCCTTTTGAGTTCCCGCCAAAGCAGTGGTTTCAAAAATATTCCCATTTGCTTTAAGCAATTGCTCAGGCGTTGCTCCCATCCAGAAACCAACTTCGGGATGATAAAAACAATACGCTAATGTTGTTGGATATAAATTTGCTAAATTTTGAAAAGTCTCAATAAAATCAAAATCATTCAAAGGAACAATTTCACTACGTGATAAAACTACTTTTTTAAACTCATCATTCTCAATGGCCTGAACACCATTAACAACTAATGTTTCAAATTGTTTTTTAGCTTCAGCATCAAAACCAGAATCAGCGACATCAACTAAATTTATCGATTTTCGTTCTAACAGAGTCGTACAAATTTCAGATTCCTTTTCGGGAATAAGAACAATTTGTTTTTTATCAAAAGAAGCAAATACAAAACCCTTTTCTTTATAATCAACAACCTTATGCAACGTATTATTTTGTTGTAATAAAGCTATGATTGTATCCGATTTTGGTTTCTTATAAAGTACAAAGGGCAAAAGCTGTTCTTTGTGTTTTTTAATTTTAGAAAAAAATTCATTCATGATTTCCAGATTACTTTTTTTGTCTGTCCAAAACCATGTTCGTCAATTTGCATAAAGAAACCAGATTCCCTTCTTCATCGGTAATTTTGATTTCCCAAAGATGCAAACTTCTTCCTTTATGAATAATTCGTGCTGTTCCGTAAACATAACCTTCACGAATACTTTTTAAATGATTTGCCGAAATTTCTATTCCGCGTACTTCTTGTAATTCAGGATTTATATAAAAAAATGATGCTGCGCTACCTACACTTTCCGCAAGTGCTACCGATGCACCTCCGTGTAATAATCCCATTGGTTGGTGAACTGCTGGATTTACTGGCATTCTGGCTACTAAAAAATCTGCTCCAGCATCAATATATTCAATTTGTAGAGTTTGCATTAAGGTGTTTTGAGAAAACTGATTGCAACGCTCCAATATTTGTTCTTTACTAAAATTCATTTGTTTGGCTTTAAAATGTAAAATTAAATAAAAGATGAGTCACAAAACAGAAAATGCAATTCTAAATTGAAAATCATATGTTAATCGAATTAGTTTTTTGCTATTTTTACATAAATTCTATTCAAATGCGTACTTTTTTTTTACTATTTACTATCGGAATACTTTTGGCAACAAGCTCATGTCGAAGTGATTTTGAAACCGTTGCCAGTACTGGAGATTTAGTTTTCTCAAAAGACACCGTTTATCTAGATACTGTTTTTACGAATATTGGTTCGAGTACATACCAACTCAAAGTATTTAATCAAGGTAAAAAAGACATTACAATTCCGTCTATCAAACTAGGAAAAGGATTAAGCTCTAAATACAGAATGACCGTTGATGGAATGCACGGAACCGAAGGTAAAATCTTTAGCGATGTAACACTTTTGGCCAAAGACAGTATGTATATTTTTATAGAAACAACTGCTGCAATTGCCGATGCAAACCCAACTGATTTTTTATACACCGACCAAATTCAGTTTGATAGTGGTGCAAATCTTCAAAATGTAGAATTGGTAACACTTATTCAGGATGCTACTTTTTTATATCCAAAAAAACTCTCTGACGGAACTATCGAAACATTACCAATTGATGGCAAGGAAGTAGCAGGTTTTTATCTGGAAGAAAACGAATTACAATTTACGAACCAAAAACCGTATGTAATATATGGCTACGCAGCCGTTCCCGAAGGAAAAACCGCTACGTTTGATGCTGGCTCAAGAGTCTATTTTCATTCAAATTCAGGGCTTTTGGTTAGTAAAAAGGCAAGTATTAATGTAAATGGAGCTCTTTCATCAACAGAAAAATTAGAGAAAGAAGTAATTTTTGAAGGAGATCGTTTAGAACCATTATACTCCGATGTTCCAGGACAATGGGGAACAATCTGGCTTGCTGACGGAAGTACAAATAACATCATCAATCATCTTACGATTAAAAATGCAACCACTGGTTTACTAATAGAAAATAGCGACCAAACAACTGTTAGCATTAAAAACACACAAATTTACAACTCTGTAAATCATGGTATTCTGGCACAAAATGCAAAAATAAAAGGCGAAAACATTGTAATAAATCGTGCAGGATTATCGAGTCTAGCTTGTTTATATGGCGGAAATTATGAATTTACACATTGTACATTCAATAACAATTGGCAAAGTTCTCAACAAGCTGCGGTTTCCCTTAGCAATACTCTCGCAGGCGCAACTCCCGAAACCAAAGATTTAACACAGGCAACTTTCAACAATTGTATTGTTTATGGATCAAATACAAACGAATTATCTTTAAACAAAAAAGCAAATTCAGCCTTTGTATATCAGTTTAATAATTGCCTAATAAAGTTTAGCAGTACAAGCACTAATCCCGATTTTCAGTTTAACACCGATACCCAACATTATAATGCAATTATATTAAATCAGGATCCTAAGTTTTATAATGCTTCAGAAAACAAATTTAATATCGACACCAATTCTGGTGCTTTCGCAAAAGGAAATCAGGCGTATAACATTCCGATTGATATTATAGGAAACACAAGAACTTCACCTCCCGATTTAGGCGCTTATCAAAGCATGCCATTTCCGAAATAGATTTAATTTACTATAAAAAACCACAAACTTGTCTTTCTGACGAAGGAAGAATCTCCGCAAGAAACTAGCACAAACTATTTCTATATTGTCGAGCCACTAGTGGAGACTCTTCCTTCGTCAGAGAGACAATATTGAGAAAAAAACAGACCTATTTAGAAATTTAAAGGAATGCAAGCTCTTTTAACCTTACATTCTCTTAAATCCCTTCCAATCAATCATAATAGTCACGAGTAAGAAAAATGCTGCATAAATTAAACATCTCTTAACACAAGGTATCGCCAAAAGATGTAGATTTGTTTCATTGTAAAACTAACCAACTCAAAATCAATTTTTTGAAAAGTTTCACAAGCCCTATTTTTTTTAACTTTAAACTATTAAATTAATTATGAAGAAAATCTACTCTTCCATTTTATTACTGCTTTTTAGTTTTGTGACTTTTGCTCAAATTCCTTCGGGATATTACAACACTGCAACAGGTACAGGTTACGCCCTTAAAACACAATTGTACAATATCATAAAAGATCATACAGACAATGGTTATGCCGGTTTGTACGTCACTTATCAAGCATCTGACATTGATAATTTTTATGAAAACGATGGAACAGTTCTGGACATGTATTCTGAAAATCCGTCAGGAACAGATCCTTATAATTATAGCATAGGAACTACACAAAGATGTGGTAGTTATGTCGTAGAAGGAGATTGTTATAACCGCGAACATATAATCCCACAATCAGTATTTAGTGAAAAATCACCTATGGTTTCTGATGCTCACTTTATCACTCCAACGGATGGAAAAGTAAATGGTATAAGATCAAATTATCCGCATGGAGTTGTAAACACACCAACTTACATTTCTAAAAACGGAGGGAAACTTGGAGCAAATTCAACTTCGGGATATTCAGGAACTGTTTTTGAGCCAATCAACGAATTTAAAGGAGATATTGCCCGAATGTATTTTTATTTTGCAACGCGTTATGAAAATACCGTTGCAGGCTACAACTACCCTATGTTTGAGGGAACAAGTAATAAAGTATTTACAGCTGCATTCTTAAATATTCTTTTGGCATGGAACGCGCAAGATCCAGTAAGCGCAAGAGAAATTGCAAGAAACAATGCTATTTACGCCCGTCAGAACAATAGAAATCCTTATATCGATCATCCCGAATATGTAAATCAGGTTTGGAGCCCATCTAGCGATACGCAAGCACCAACTGCACCAACAAGCTTAGCAAGCACCGCAAAAACGTCCAGCACTATTTCTGTAAGTTGGACAGCATCTACAGATAACGTAGGAGTTACAGGATATAATGTATATGCTAATGGAGTTTTAAAAACTACAGTTACAACATTAACCGCTACTATAACTGGCTTAACAGCTTCAACAAGCTATAATCTTACTGTAAAAGCAAATGACGCAGCAGGAAATATTTCGGCTACAAGCAATACAATTACCGAAACAACAGATGCCGGTACTGGAACTGGCGGCGGAACAACAACCGATTTATTATTCTCAGAATATATAGAAGGTTCTGGAAATAACAAAGCTTTAGAAATTCTGAATGCAACAGGTAGTCCAATTAACTTATCTGGATACACTATAAAAAGACAAACAAACGGAGGCGGAACATGGAGTTCTGGTCTTGCTTTAAGCGGAACTTTAAATAACGGAACCAAATTTACTATTGTAAATAGTTCTATTGCTTCTACATGTTATCCTAAAGCTTCAGCCAATATTTCGACAACAGCTTCAGAGATTACTTTTAATGGAAATGACCCTATGGGTTTATTTAAAAATGGAGTACTTATCGACATCATCGGAACTTTTAATGGTGGAGCAGCTGACTTTGCAGCTAATGTAACTTTAAGAAGAAAATCAACTGTAACTTCTCCAAGCACAACATTTAATTTAAGTTCTCAATGGGATTCATTCGCTGTAGATTCTTGTGAAAATTTAGGAAATCGTACACTGAAAGTAACAAACCCTGAATTAATGTCAGATTCAGATGAAATCCACTTATATCCAAATCCTTCAGATGGGAACTTTTTTATTAATTTCGATAATTCAAACACTCCTTATACGATAGAAATAATTTCAGTATCTGGACAAAAAGTATTCGAAAAAGCAAACACAACTCAGCAATCTATAGCTGTAAGTAATCTACCTAAAGGGTTCTATATAGTTAAAGCTACAAAAGAGGAAAAAACTTTCATTAAAAAGATAATAATCAATTAATTAAAAATTAGATCTCTAATAATTAAAAAGCGGCAAATTGTCGCTTTTTTTTTTGATCTTAATTAACTAAATTTGCAGCTAAATACAACAAACTACACAACACAATGATTCATTTCTTTGAAAACCAAAGCAAAACTGTTTTTGCCGTACAAACGCAAAACGAAATTTCGGCTCAAGACATTTCAAAATTAAACTGGCTTTTTGCCAACTCCAATAAAATAGAAAAATCCGTACTGACGGATTTTTTTGTTGGTCCTCGTGCCACTATGATTACCCCTTGGAGTACAAATGCTGTAGAGATTACTCAGAATATGGGTATTCCTGGCATCATCAGAATTGAAGAATTTTATCCGGCAACAGCTGATTTTTCAGACTTTGACCCGATGCTTTCGCAAAAGTATACTGAACTGAATCAAGAAATCTTCACTATCAACGTACAGCCAGAAGCAATTTTGGATATCGATGATATTGCTACCTACAACAAAACTGAAGGTTTGGCTTTGAGCCAAGAAGAAGTAGATTATCTAGACAATCTAGCTGTTAAACTAGGACGTAAATTAACCGACTCTGAAATTTTTGCTTTCTCACAAGCAAATTCAGAACACTGTCGTCACAAAATTTTCAACGGAACTTTTGTAATCGATGGAGAAGAAAAAGAAACGTCTTTATTTAAATTAATCAAGAAAACATCTCAAGAAAACCCTAACGATATCGTTTCGGCTTACAAAGATAATGTGGCTTTTGTAAAAGGACCACGCGTACAACAGTTTGCTCCAAAAACAGCAGACAAACCAGACTTTTACGAAATAAAAGAATTTGATTCAGTTATTTCATTAAAAGCTGAAACACACAATTTCCCCACAACTGTTGAGCCTTTTAACGGTGCTGCAACAGGATCAGGAGGAGAAATTCGTGACCGTCTTGCAGGAGGACAAGGTTCATTACCACTTGCAGGAACAGCAGTTTACATGACTTCATATTCTCGTTTAAAATCTGAATCTGCACAGGATGACAGAACATGGGAAAATGCTATGGACGAAAGAAAATGGTTATACCAAACTCCAATGGATATCTTGATAAAAGCTTCTAACGGAGCATCAGATTTCGGAAATAAATTTGGTCAGCCACTTATTACAGGTTCAGTTTTAACATTCGAACATTCAGAAAACGACCGCAAAATTGGTTACGATAAAGTAATCATGCAAGCTGGAGGAATCGGTTACGGAAAATTAGATCAAGCCATTAAAAAGAAACCACAAGAAGGAGATAAAATCGTTATTCTTGGTGGAGAAAATTATAGAATCGGAATGGGTGGAGCTGCGGTTTCATCTGCAGACACAGGAGCTTTTGGTTCGGGAATTGAATTAAATGCAATCCAACGTTCTAATCCAGAAATGCAAAAACGTGCTGCCAATGCTATTCGTGGTTTGGTAGAAAGCGATAACAACCCAATTGTATCAATCCATGATCACGGAGCTGGAGGACACTTAAACTGTCTTTCTGAACTAGTAGAAGAAACTGGAGGTTTAATAGATTTAGATAAATTACCTGTTGGAGATCCAACCCTTTCTGCTAAAGAAATTATCGGAAACGAATCTCAGGAAAGAATGGGATTAGTAATTGGTCAAAAAGATATTGATATCTTACAAAGAATCGCCGACAGAGAGCGTTCGCCAATGTACCAAGTTGGAGATGTCACTGGAGATCACCGTTTTACTTTTGAATCTAAATCGACTGGAGCTAAACCTATGGATTATGCACTAGAAGATTTCTTCGGAAGTTCTCCAAAAACGATTATGAATGACAAAACTATCGATAGAAAATATGCTGATGTTTCTTATACAGCAAATGACTTCGAAAGTTATTTACAAGATGTTTTACGTTTAGAAGCAGTTGCATCTAAAGACTGGTTAACAAATAAAGTAGACCGTTGTGTAGGTGGAAAAGTTGCTAAACAACAATGTGCAGGACCATTACAATTACCATTGAATAATGTTGGTGTAATGGCTTTAGATTATTTAGGTAAAGAAGGAATTGCAACTTCTATTGGGCACGCTCCTATCGCTGCTTTAATTGATCCTGTAGCAGGAAGCAGAAATGCTATTGCCGAATCATTATCAAACATTGTTTGGGCTCCGATTAAAGATGGTTTAAAAGGAATCTCATTATCAGCAAACTGGATGTGGGCTTGTAAAAACGAAGGCGAAGATGCTCGTTTATACGCAGCTGTAGAAGGTTGTTCTGAATTTGCAATTGAGTTAGGAATCAATATCCCAACAGGAAAAGATTCACTGTCAATGAAACAAAAATATCCTAATGATGAAGTAATCGCGCCGGGAACGGTTATTATTTCAGCAGGTGGAAATTGTACAGACATTAAAAAAGTAGTAGAGCCTGTTTTACAGAAAAATGGTGATTCTATTTATTATATCAATTTATCTCAGGATGCGTACAAATTAGGAGGTTCTTCTTTTGCACAAATCAGAAATACTATCGGAAACGAAACTTCTACTATTAAAGACGCTTCTTTCTTTAAAAATGCATTTAATACCATTCAGGAATTAATTGGCGAAGACCAAATTCTTGCTGGACATGATATCGGAAGTGGTGGTTTAATCACAACTTTATTAGAATTATGTTTTGCTGATGTAAACCTTGGAGCAAAAATTGATTTTAGTGCTTTCGCAGAAAAAGACTTATTGAAAATTCTTTTCGCTGAAAACATCGGAATCGTTTTCCAGGCAAAATCTAATACTGTTGTTGAAGCTAAACTAAGCGCCAACAATATCGAATTCTTCAAAATTGGTTCAGTTCAAAGCAAACCAAGTTTGGAATTTGGAATTTATAATTTGGATATTGCGAAGTACAGAGATATTTGGTTTGAAACTTCTTATTTATTAGATCAAAAACAATCTAAAAACGGAAGAGCTCAGGCGCGTTTTGAGAATTATAAAAATCAAGTTTTAAACTATACTTTCCCAGCACATTTTACAGGAAAAAAACCAGTAATCGATGCTTCGAAACCAAGACCAAAAGCTGCTATTATTCGTGAGAAAGGAAGTAATTCTGAGCGCGAAATGGCAAATGCAATGTACTTGGCTGGATTTGATGTAAAAGATGTTCACATGACCGATTTAATCTCTGGTCGTGAAACACTTGAAGATATTCAGTTTATTGGTGCAGTTGGAGGATTCTCTAACTCGGATGTTTTAGGTTCTGCCAAAGGTTGGGCTGGAGCATTCTTATACAATGAAAAAGCAAAAACAGCTTTGGATAAATTCTTTAAAAGAGAAGATACATTATCTGTAGGAATCTGTAATGGTTGCCAATTATTTATGGAACTAGAGGTAATTAATCCAGAACACGAAGTACACGGTAAATTATTGCATAACGAAAGTAACAAGCACGAAAGTATCTTTACATCTGTAAAAGTACAAGAAAACAACTCGGTGATGTTATCATCTCTTGCAGGAAGTACTCTTGGAGTTTGGGTTTCTCATGGTGAAGGAAAATTTAATTTACCACTAGCAGAAGAAAATTACAATATCGTATCTAAATATGCTTACGAAGGATATCCTGCAAACCCAAATGGTTCTGATTACAACACAGCAATGATGTGTGATAAAACAGGAAGACATTTAGTAATGATGCCACACATTGAGCGTTCAACATTCCAATGGAACTGGGCGCACTATCCAAAAGACAGAAACGACGAAGTTTCTCCTTGGCATGAAGCGTTTGTAAATGCAAGAAAATGGATTGAAAAAATCTAATTTTCATACTCATACTAAAAAGAGGTTGTCCGAAAAGTTATTTTCAGACAACCTTTTGTTTATTGAAATAATGTCATTTTTTTTAAAATTATTGATAAAGAAAGTCCCAGCGGGACGTTATATTTATAGTAATTTTAATTGTAATCAAAAGAAACCCCATCGGGGTGGTATTTCATTAATTAGATGGTCTCTCTGCTTGAGCCAAAACCCATTGGACATATATAGCAATCTAAAGAAAAACCAATATATCGCTACGCTGTAGCTTTTACCCAAACCCTCTTTAATTTACTATAAATATGATGCTCCGCTGGAGCAATTACCTATCATTCTTCTAAAACTTTCAAAATAAACAAAGAGGTTGTCTGAAAAATTTAGACTCTTCTTTTTATTAAGTAAGACTACTCTCATACACAAAATTGAGTACTAAAAACACAACGAGTTAATTCTCAATACATCGCATTTTTGGTATAAAAAAGATAAAATTAGTACGCTGATTTTGTCTTTTTTTTTGACCTGATTTTATTAGTTTTGCCCTCCCGCATAAAAAATAGACTTATTTATTGTGCCCCAAAAACAAATAAAATTAATCCCTAAATACCATATTAATGAAAGTTAAAAACCTACTTTTTATCACACTTTTTCTTTGTTTAACAAACGTATATTCTCAAATTAAAACTGAAAAAATTACAGCTAAAAATCAAGAACGTTTCATTACTACTACAATCTCTTATCCTGTAAACGGAATTTATTTATATGATGGAAAAACGGAACCAATAGTTCAGTTAAATGCAAATGGAACCGGAATTTATCAATATGAAGATCTTACCAAGAAAAATATTACTTGGGGATTTGAATGTTCTGAAATTGGAATCCCTATATTTAAAGAAGGATTTGATAGTGCTTCATATTCTCTTTGGTACAAAACAAATGATAAAGAAGACAGCGAATGGATTTACGCGCAATTCTCTATTCATTTTAAGAAAAAGAAAATGTATATTTCTGGAGAGAGAGTAAAAGAGTATGTCGAAGAAGTAAAGAAATAAACATTTATGAATCATTAAAAAATTAAGAAAGATTAAGCGATTTTAGATTGTAGATTTACGATTGTAGGTTTATGATTTATGATTTGGTGTTGGTAAAAAAGATTGTCATTTTTTGGAGGCTTCATATAACCGCAATCAAAAATCGTTACCCGAACCTGATCCTGAAATTTTGGGACAAAACAGGCGAAGCAATCTAAAATCCGTAATCTTTTTTTCTTAATTTAATTGCATTATTCTAAAAACAAGAAGCAATCCGGAAAAAACTCTAGTCATAACTAACACAAAGGCGGTACTTTAAATCAGATGTCTAAATTTAGTTTTTTAAACAAATAATATCATTATCCTATTGTTAATTAGCAATATAAATAAAATAAAATATATCGCATAAAGAAATCGATTTCGTAATTTATATTAATTAGAATTAAAGTTTTCATATTTAATTTATTAAAAATAAAAATTAACGATAAATTTTATTAATTTGCGGTAAAATTCAATCTAAACGCCATGGTTACAATTACGAGACTTTTTGATTTTCCTTATTATCAGAAAGAAAAATATAATAAAAAAGATGCTTTAGTAACCAAACGTAATGGTGTTTGGGAAAAAACCTCTACTGAAGAATATATTGCAAAAGCCAATGCCGTTTCTCGCGCGTTATTACGTATGGGAGTTCAAAAAAATGATAAAATTGCTTTAATCACTTCTACAAATAGAACGGAATGGCATATCATGGACATTGGAGTTTTACAAACTGGAGCGCAAACCGTTCCTATTTACCCAACTATATCTGAGGAAGATTACGAATATGTCTTAAACCATAGTGGTAGTAGTTATTGTTTTGTATCTGATAAAGAAGTATTAGACAAAGTATTAGCTATTAAACATAATGTACCAACATTAAAAGATGTTTTTACTTTTGATGAAATCGCTGGAGCCAAAAACTGGACTATTGTATTAGGCGAAGGTGCAGATGAAAGCAATCAGAATGAAGTTGAAGCAAGAAAAGACAGTATCGATACTGAAGATCTTGCTACGATAATATATACATCTGGAACAACTGGACGTCCTAAAGGTGTTATGCTTTCGCATAAAAACATCGTTTCTAATGTTCTGGACAGTGCTCCAAGAATCCCGTTTGACCCAGGAAATAGTGTAGCATTAAGCTTCCTTCCTATTTGTCATATTTTCGAAAGAATGATATTGTACATTTATCAATATTATGGTATTTCGGTATACTTTGGAGAATCAATTGATAAATTAAGTGATAACTTAAAAGAAGTTAGACCAAATGTAATTACAGCTGTTCCTAGACTTCTTGAAAAAGTATATGATAAAATTTATGCTAAAGGAGCTGAATTAACGGGAATCAAAAAGAAATTATTTTTCTGGGCTATCGATTTAGGTTTAAGATATGAGCCTTACGGAGCAAATGGTTTTTGGTATGAATTTCAATTAAAAATAGCACGTAAATTAATTTTCAGTAAATGGAAAGAAGGTTTAGGTGGTAATATAGATTTAATGGTTTCTGGAAGTGCCGCTTTACAAACAAGATTAACTCGCGTTTTTGCAGCAGCAGGAATACCTGTTATGGAAGGTTACGGTTTATCTGAAACTTCTCCTGTAATATCTGTAAACGATACTAGAAACAGAGGTTTTAAAATTGGAACTGTTGGAAAAGTAATTCGTAATGTAGAAGTTAAAATTGCCGAGGATGGAGAAATCCTTTGTAAAGGACCTAACGTTATGATGGGATACTACAAAGATGAAGAAAAAACTGCCGAAGCATTACAAAATGGATATTTCCATACAGGAGATATTGGTGAAATCGACAGCGAAGGTTTCCTTAAAATTACGGATCGTAAGAAAGAAATGTTCAAAACTTCGGGAGGAAAATATATTGCTCCTCAAATGATTGAGAACATGATGAAACAATCTCGTTTTATCGAACAAATAATGGTTATTGGTGAAGGCGAAAAAATGCCAGCTGCTTTTATCCAACCAAACTTTGAATTTGTAAAAGAATGGGCTAAAATTCACAAAATAGTTTTAGGAGATTCTAACAACGATATCATTACAAATGTTCAGGTAATTAAACGTATTGATGAAGAAGTTGAAGCTGTAAATGAAAAATTTGGTCATTGGGAAAAAATCAAACGTTTTGAGCTTACTCCAGATGTTTGGTCTATCGATGGCGGACAATTAACTCCAACTTTAAAACTAAAACGTAAAATAATCAAAGAAATTTACGCGCCACTTTATAAGAAAATCTACGGCGAATAAAACATATTACCTAAAGAAGTAACGCGGATAACGCTGATTTACTAAAGTAAAGACGCTGATAAAAACGGATTTTTAAAACTTGTAAAAAGAAAAAATCCGTTTTTATCAGCGTTTTCGCGTTAGCGAATCCGTCCCGACGCTTCGGGATCGTGTTCTATTTTTTAGACAATGCTAGCAATTTCAATAAATTTATCTATTTTTAAGATTCCGAATAATCCTAAAGATAAAATCATGAGAATAAAATTTATTATTTGTTTTTTAAGCATTATATTATTTTCTAGTTGTAAAGAAGAAACCAAAGTTGATCCTGTTAAAGCAAATTATTTAGATTTTTCTAAACGTGATGACCAACTTACCGGTGGAATTAAGATGATTCCGATTACTACTCCCAAAGGAAAATTTAAAGTATGGACAAAAACTGTTGGTAACAATCCTACGATAAAGGTTTTATTATTACATGGTGGCCCAGGACTTACACATGAATTATACGAATGTTTTGATGGTTATTTCCCTAACGAAAGTATCGAATATATATATTATGACCAATTGGGTTCTTATTATAGCGACCAGCCTACCGATAGTAGTTTATGGACAAATGAGCGCTTTGTAGAAGAGGTAGAACAAGTACGCATTGCATTAGGTTTGGACAATTCTAACTTTTATATTTTGGGTCAATCTTGGGGTGGAATTCTTGCTATGGAATACGCACTGAAATATCAAAAAAACTTAAAAGGTCTTATTATCTCAAACATGATGGCAAGTGTTCCTGAATATAATAAATATGCCAAAGATGTTCTCGCTCCCCAAATGGATCCAAAAGTATTAAAAGAGTTACAGGATATTGAAGCCAAGAATGATTTTGAAAATCCTAAATACAGCGAACTCCTTTTTAAAAATTATTACACACAACATATTTTAAGAATGCCTCTAGAGGAATGGCCAGAATCTATAAACAGATGTTTCAAACACATTAATCCACGCGTATATGTATATATGCAAGGTCCGAGTGAATTTGGGATAACTGGAAATGCTACATTAAAAAACTGGGATATTAAATCAAGATTAAAAACGATTACAGTTCCTACTTTATCTATTGGTTCTAAATACGATACTATGGATCCGGAACACATGAAATGGATTGCAAACGAAGTACAAAACGGACGCTTTTTATTCTGTCCTAACGGAAGTCATCTTTCTCAATATGATGACCCTAAACATTATTTTCCTGGTGTAATCCAGTTCCTTAAAGATGTGGATAACGGGAGTTTTAAAAAAGGATAATCTATTTTAATTTTATTAGTATTCAATTAAAAGTTTTTTAGTATGTTTGTTTTGAGTTTAAGAAATACCTTGCTTTTCTTGTATAAAGAAAATGATGATGTTTCGTCATCGATGTAAGATTATTTAACATTCAGCACTACTTCTATCTTATGGATGAGAAAGGGTACTATACGTACAGTTTCGGTTCCACCTCCTCGAGATTAACTGTACGTATAGTACCCTTTCTCGGGAGTTGATAGACATAGTCCTTAGAAAATACGAAGGTTTTAAACTTTAAGCCCTATTGCTACAATAGGGCTTTTTAATGTAAAATAGCGATTGTAATATGTCTGAACAGCTTAGTAAACAACAAATTTATGATAGAATAAAAGCTACCTCAAAGGATAGCTACATATTAGAAGAAATGCAACGTTTAGGATTTTGGCAATCAGGATCTGAACCTACTCTATCTGAAATTCTAATTAATCAGGAAGCAAAGATTGAGAAGGAATTAAATGATCTTTTAGCACAAGACAGAAAGTTTAGCAATAAAGAAGCTATGGTTCTTGAAATGCGTAAAGCACGTATGAAAATTGCTAAAGAAAAAAGAGCTGAAACCAAATTAAACCAAGAGAAGAAAAGACTGGATAAAGCTGAAAATTGGAAATTATTGCAACAGCAACAAATTTTATATTTAGGTGAATCCGTATCTAGAGGTTTAAATGCTAAAGAAACCGATTCTACACTTTTAGAAAAATATAGTCTGCCTATTTATGAAGATGCATTGGCATTGGCAAAAAGCATGCAGATAGACTTAAAAGCATTACAATATCTTGCTTATAACAGAAAAGTTTCTAAAATTAATCATTATCATACATTTGAACTTGAAAAAAAATCAGGTGGTAAGCGCAAGATATCTGCTCCAAAACCAAAGCTAAAAGAAGTTCAAACCTGGATTTTAGAAAACATACTCCACAAAATACCATATACTATAGAGGCGCATGGTTTTATAAAAGAGCGCTCTATTGTTACCAATGCAGAATCACACATTAACAAAGACATTGTTGTTAATGTAGATTTAAAAGATTTTTTTCCTACTGTAACTTATAAACGAGTAAAAGGATTGTTCCATAAAATGGGCTACTCTGAAGAACTCGCTACAATTTTAGGTTTATTATGCACCTACTCCGAGATTAATGAAACTACACTAGACGGAGTTACTTATTATGTACAATCTGGCGAACGCAAATTACCTCAGGGTTCTCCTGCAAGTCCAGCAATAAGTAATATGATTGTTTATAAAATGGATAAAAAAATTAATGGGTTAGCCAAAAAATTAAATTTTAGCTATACCCGTTATGCAGACGATATGAGTTTTTCGACTACTGACGAAAACAGTCAAAATGTTTCCCGATTATTATATTATACTAAAAAAATTATTGAATCTGAAGGTTTTATAATTCATCCCAATAAAGTGCACGTAATGCGAAAAGGGATGCAACAAAAAGTTACTGGAGTTGTTGTAAATAAAAAACTAAATATAGATAGAATTCAATTACGAAAATTCCGTGCCCTACTACATAATATTGAAAAAAATGGATGGAAAGACCAACAATGGGGAAAAGCTATTCATCTAATTAATGCCATAGAAGGTTATATTAATTATGTATACATGGTGAATCCTGAAAAAGGAACGGCATTTAAACAAAATTTGAAAACCATTATAAAGAAACACGGTCAACCCAACATAGCAAAAACAAGTATTCCTGAAAAAGTAACCCCAATAGCTGTTCCTGTTCTTGATGAAATAAAAGAAACAGTAACGGATCAAAAGCCAGAAAACTGGTGGAATATTTTTTAATTAATACCCTTTTCAATTATGAAATTAATTAAGCAGATTAAACTTTTCTATAAAGAAGGGAATTCAGATAAAGTATACGAAATAGACTTGTGTAGTATTGATGATACTAATTATGTAGTCAATTTTAGATATGGAAGAAGAGGTAGCGTTTTAAAAGATGGGACTAAAACTCCCGAATATGTTTCGGCCGATAAAGCACAAATCATTTTTGATAAACTTGAAAATGAGAAAAAAGTTAAAGGATACGCTTCAGAAATAGAAACATTAATAGATCTTCCTTCGTTAGAAAGTGTAGAACCTGATTCTATAAACGGAGTTATTCTTCAGCGTTTAGAAGATGCTGTAATGGGAAAACAAACTTTTAGTACAACTTGGAAAACCAGTCGCGTAATTTGGAAAGCGGGTTTATTAGATACTAAAGAAGCGATTCCTTATATCATTAAATTAGCCTCAAAAGGGGATGATTTACAAACCTATTCGGCTATTTGGGCTTTAATAAAGCTTAAATCAGATACTGCAGAAGAAGTTTTTAAATCGTATGCTTTACAAAACAAACAAAAAGAATATATAAGAAATCTGGCTCATGAGGGATTACTAGGAATCTTAAAAGAGGAGGAATTACAAAAACATATCTCAACAATTCTGGAGGCGATACCTCAAGAAGCAAGATATCATATTGATAAAAAAGATTTCGATTCGTTAATAATTTTTCTAAAAGAGGAACTAGAGAATAATTCTATCAATTATCTAACAGCTTTATACTTAGTTGCAAAATTTGATAGCAAATTACATGAAATTGTTATTTTCTTACTAGAAGCAGTTCCATTTAGACCTCCTTATTTTAAGCACATTAGAGCTATTTATAAACTAGCTCATATAAGAAACGATGCAGATGCAATTGCAGTTCTTGCTTATCGTTTTGAGAATGAAAATCCTATGTTCACAAGAACAGTTTCTCTAGAAAGTGAATATGACAACTCTCAATTTATTACTGCTATAAATGAAAGAGTAAACATTGGGAAAGAACTTCGAGGGAAAAACAGTAAAATTGCATTCTCTAATTTTACCAAATTCTATTTTCAGAAAAATAGTCTTCGATTTTTAAAAGAAATGGATTCAGAAATGGATTCAAAAAAATACCTGAAGTTTGCGGTATCAATTTTATTGAAGTATTCAGAGGATGATTATAGCAAAGCCGAAAAATCGCCTATAAACATCTATGGACAATACAATTATAATGATCAGAAATATTATTACACAGTAGTAGATTACCCTGAGTGTTCTAACTTGGCATTGTTATCTACAATCTTATTTGGGAATGACGAAAAACGAATTTTAACTTCAAAGATGAAATTCATTTTAAATCAGGAAGTATTCTCAAGCAAAAACTATTATTACGATTCAAATCAAGTAACTAAAGTAAGTAGTAAAGTAACTACTGAAAATAAAAATACTGCTGCAGACCAGAGTTCGAGCTCAGTATTAGATGTTGCCAAAAAAGCATTTTCAACTTTTTTTGGTAAAAAAGAAACAGAGAAAAAGACTCAAAGTCTTATCGTTACTGAAGAACAAAAAACAATTGTGGATAACTCCCCAAAACGTCTAGAATTATTTCCAGAACATTGGGATGCTTTTCCTGAAGCTTATATTCAGCTTATAATGGAAGGGCAAATGAATATTATTCATGAGTTTGCTTATCATAATTTAAAGGCAAGAAAAGACTATAATACTTTAATCAATCGTTTTGACGAAACAAGTATTTTAAATTTATTAAATAGTGATTTTACTATACCAAACAATTTAGGATTTGAAACAATTGTTCTAAAAAATGATGTTCTTTCTACTCAGGTTAGTTTTATTGCTGATGTGCTGAACTCTAAAACCGAGTCTGCGAGAAATTGGTCTAAAAACCATATTTTATCAAACACGGCACTATTTCTTAATGATATTGAATGTGTTGTAAAACTAATTTTTAATGAAGTTTCTGATTTAAGAAATTGGATAACAAGCACTTTAGAGAACTTTGCATTTACGGAAGATAAAGCCAAAGTAATTACTGGAAAAGTAATCGTTGAACTACTTACGTTTGAAGAATATGAAGCTAACAATACTCTAGCGACACTAGCCATCGATAGGATGAAAAAAATTGCTACACCTCAACTCGAACAATTGAGTTGGGACATTGTAGCTCGCTTAATTTCATCGGATTTAAAAACTAATAATTTACTTGCCAGCAATATTTTAATTCTAAAATCCAAAAAAGTAGATTCTAAGGAAATTCCATTTTCATTAATTACTCTCTTTTTAGAAGATGAAAGTGCTGAAATTAGAAAAAATGGTATTCAGTTATTAAACAACTATCAGGAAGATTACTTATTAGCAAATAGTGACCCTTTGTTAGATTTATTTCATAATGAATACTCAGATGTTATTGAATCTGTCCTAAAGTGCATTACACAATTAGGAAAATCAAATTCCGGTATAATCGACGTTGCTCTTCCTAATGCAGTTTATGCAATGATTCGAAAAGAAAAGTTTGAAGGTGCTCATTTAATCTTCAAAAAATTCATTCTTGAAGAAACAACCAATCATTGGGATACAGCATTACAACCACGCGATGTTATAAAATTGATTCATGCTAATTATAGAGAAAGTCAATTAACTGGTTATGAAATTTTGAAGAAATATTCTCGTAAAGATGATTTTACAATCCGCCAGATTATCTCTTTAGGAAACCATGAAATCCTAGCTATAAGACAATGGTGTTGGAATTATTTTGTGGACAAAAAAGAACGAATTCGAGCCGAAAGAAATAATGCTTTAGCAATACTAGATACAACTTGGGATGATACCAGAGCATTTGCATTTAATTTTTTCAAAACCGAATTTGATGAAACCGATTGGGATTTAGAATGTCTGATAAGTATTGTCGATTCAGTATTACCGGCTGTTGAACAATTTGGAAAAGAAATCATTACTAAATATTTTAATCCTGATGATGGTGTAACTTATCTAACCAAATTAAGCCAGCATCCTAGCGTAAATATTCAGTTTTTTGTAACAAATTATCTAAACACGTATGCCACAGATAATCTTCCAAAGTTAAAAGAGCTTGATTTCTATTTCCGTTCCGTATTAACCCGAGTACATAAAGCCAGAATTGCTAAACAGCGTATTTTTCAGTTTTTACATCAGGAAGGAAAAAAAAGCGAAGAAGCTGCAGTTTTTGTAACCCAAATTATCGACGAAGTTTCGGCTACAGTTGCCATACAAGATAAAGCAAATTGCATCTCTATTTTGACCGATTTAAAAACGCTTTATCCGCAATTGCATACCCATTTAATCCTTAAAAACTAAGTTATGTTATTTGATTATAAATATAGCGGAAGCACCATTGTAAATAACACTTCTACTAGTACTGGCATGAGTTTTTCGCCAGATACTTTGCGAGAACCTACTTTTTTTGTTGGAAAACTAAACCAAAAAATAGCATTTAGAGAAGCTATTTCTGCGTTGCATGACGTAGTAATTTCTGATTTACGTTTTTTTCCAAAGGATAAAGAAGAATACAAATTATGGGCAGCAGAGCAAGAAAAGATATGGTTAAGTGAGTATATGGCCGATTTTCAGATTGAAAATGTCCGTGCCCGTATTCAGGAATTAAAAGAAGAATTAAGTATCGTTCAAAAAGAAAAAAGAACAGTAATGGGACCTTTTAACAAAGCTAAAACTGCCTATTTTGATTATTTATATAAAAATGATAAAGATGCCTGGTACGTATTAGATCCAGTAATCACGGTACATCCTGATGAAGTTTTTTTTGAATGTTTTAGTAAAGATGAATCATCTTATGGAAAATTAAGCTGTAATTATAATATATTCACAGAGATTAGTGACTTTAAATGTGGTACAACAAATATTGATTATTCAGAAGGATTATATAATGAATTCCAAAAAATAAGAAATTATAAAGAAACCGAGTTTAAGATTGACCCTTCTGGTTTTGAAGCTAAAACAACAAACGAACAAATCTACAAAGAGGTAAAAATAGATTTGCCTGATTCATGGGTTAGAGGATTTTTACAAGTAAGTTCAGCAATGACTTTACCTGCAACTGTACTCGATTTACATCCTATGGACATTTTTAGCTTATGCCAATATTTACGACGCTTCAAAGAAAAGAAAGGACCTAGAGCTTTACGATTTGTACTAGAACCAGACAAACCTATTAAAGCTATATTTGAACCTTTGCATGACGAAATTACATTTCATCGTTCTATTTATCAAGGAAACGAATCTAAAACAATTCGTATCTGGGGAAGACGTAGATTACTAATTTTAGAAAGACTAATTCCTGTAGCACGTAATTTTAAAGTAGTTTTATTAGGTTCAGGTTTACCGTCCTTTTTTATTGCCGACTTAGGCGATATGTCTTATACTTTAGGCTTATCTGGTTGGACAAAAAATGATTGGAGTACCGCAGGCAACTTTGATTTAATGGCACCAAGAAGCAATGTAGATTTATTTACTCAGGAAAAAGTTTTCAATGCATTAAAAGAAAATTGGCTCGATACATCTGATAATTTAGCTAAAAAGCTAAATCTTGATCCGTCTGTAGTTTCGGCATCATTAACCGCATATACTCAAGCTGGACGAGTAATTTATGACTTGAATTTAGGTGTATATCGCGTGAGGGAATTAACTCAAGAACCTCTAAACATGAAATCATTACGTTTTGCGAGTCCACAAGAAGAGATTGCTAATAATTACATAACCGAAAATAGAGTAAAAATAACTTCGACTGCAAATGCTGATCAATTGCAAATTAAAGGAAAAGTAAATGATAAAAACTTCACTTACAGCACTCTTGCAGTATTAGACAAAGATAACCGTCTTATCGAGGGTTATTGCGAATGCTCTTTTTACAAATCAAATCAATTACGAAAAGGACCTTGTGAACATATTCTAGCAACCCGAATGGCATTGCAAACTAAAAAAGCTATATAATATAAAAACCACGAATATTACGTTCGTGGTTTTTGTTTTTTAATCTATTAATAATTGGGTAACTGCAGCCGAATTTATCGCCCAATTTGTATCGTAAACCTCATCGGCATCTGGTGTTTCTACAATTTCCAAACCTTGCGCTTCGGCTTTAAGAACTAACAAACATCCTATGTTCAATTTACTGTTCAGCTTAGATAATAGTGCTTTCACACCTTTATAATCTAATCCTTGTACAACCTGACCTCCAAATGTCATCTCTAACCAAATGATTTCTCTTTTGGCTACATCCAAAACTCCAAAAACTAAACCTTTCGCAACATTTTGTGTCACTCGCACCTGATGATCTACACAAGATGGATCATAAGCAACTCCAGTTCTCTCGGATATTTTCATTGGGTGCTTACTATTCATCCAACCCACAATTAAATTTGGAGTTATACTTCCGTTACTATACGCATTACAAGTAAAAGTTACATATTTAGCTTTGGCTTTAGCCAATTCATCGATATTAATGTTGATATATTCTGCCGTACCTATTTTATTCGGAATACTTCTTATATCTCCACTATGCTTACAACCTGTAGTTTCTAATCGGCTAAAAGAACAAATATCGGCACTATCTGCATAAGCAATATGACAGCTTAAATCCATATCCAGATGTTGCGCTGGTAAATCTTGCCCCCATTGCATAAACAATCGTACTTCGTTACCCTCAATCGGGAAACGTGTCCCCATTAAAGCTACTGGTAAATCCTGAACGTTTTCACTTCTATCTCCTATCGCAACAGGAATATTAAACAATTGTGGATCTATATACATTGTCTTATTCTCATTTGCTACAGCAGCAAATCTCTTCTTCATTGCCAAGATACAAACATCCTCTATTTGCTTTTTCATCGCATTCAATTGCTCATCGGTATACAATGACAACAAACGATTTGGTTCGATTCTTTTAGTAGTTCCTCCCAATGGTTTCACACTTCTTTGGATCGTTTTATCAAAATAATTTTGAGCATACATATTCAAAGTAAAAACCAAACGTGCAGGTACTTTATCAATAATTTCATTAAAATGCGCTATCGTTTCATCGGCTCCAAACCAAAGCATATTCGAAAATAACGAACGAGCAAATAATCCTGGTCGTTGTTTTAGCAAAGCAAAAGTTTTATCTGCATCTAATTTCAATCGAAAATGATTCAGATTCCCTTGCCAAACTTCATAAGTCTGGTTATAGAAAGTATCCAATAAAACAGATAATTTTTCGAAACCTTTTCGTTTGCTATATTCTGGTAAACGCAATGCTCGTATAAAACGAACCCACATTCCTCTTTTTGGATGCATGATTTCGCAAGCAGCATCGGCACTCATTTCAAGATTACTCAACCAATTGGCAACCATCAAACATTCTTTTCTGGAATATTTAAGTTTTAAATTCTCTTTGGCAGTTAGCTTAGACTGGGCGCTATTATCCAAAAAATGAACCAAATGTTGGTTGTTTTTCTCCACTCTTTGTACAATAGTTTTTGGATCAATAATTTGCAATAAATTAGTTTTCTTGTACCATAAATATCTCAAAATATCTGTCGGCGTTTTAAAATATTGTGTTGCTTTTTCGGCTTGGCCTTGTTCAATTAATGCGTCTATAACAAGCATCAAAGTTTCTTTCATTGCAATAGCAACTTCTGGCAATGGCAAATACGTAATCGAAGTTTTTAAACTTTCTACCTGAGTAGCATCCAAAGCTGTTTTTGACGTCAATAACGAAGTAAAAAAATCATTCAACTCTTTTTCCGACCATAATTCTAAAACTTTTAATTTACTCCCTTGCCCGTAATTTTTAATTTTCCCAAATTCAAAAGGAGTTCCACAAAATGGGCAACCATTATATCTCTCTAAAGGAAAAGTACCATTAGGAATAATATGTCCACATTGCAAAGTGATTCCGTTACTAGATTTAAAAAGATTAGCAAACAAAGTCGCAACATGATCCATAACTGATTCTCCGGTAGGAACATTCCATTCTTTAACCAAAGGAGTCCAGTTTTTATTGGTTCCTAAAACTTCTTTTAAAATATCTAAAACATCAATTTTATAATTTGGATTTACATTATTTAAAGCATGTAATAACGATTCAGAAAAAGTGAATCCGAGTTTTGAAACATTAGCTACTAAAGCCAATGTAGTTCCTGATATTTTTTTAACATCATTTGCAATTAATTCTGTTGGAATAAAAATTGCATTTTGACGTAAACTGATTTTTAATAATTCTTGTGTTTTCATTTTTTTAATTTTTAAAAATTTAGATAATTGTGTTTCTGGTTCTACCTAAAAGATTTTTGAAGTAAGAAACACTTGACCTTAAATTCGAGGATAATGGATTAACTATACAAAGCCTTAATTTGGTGGGGATTCCCCAGAAGTAAGTTAATCTTGACCCTCGGTTGTATTAATGATAATTTTAAAACTTGTTCAAATTCGAACCGAAATTAACCGTGTTCTGAAGTAAGTTTTTAATAATCATTAATTGTGGAGCAGGTGGGATTCGAACCCACGACACGGGCGTTAAAAATGCGAGAAGTAAGTTATGATTGACCTTTTAAGGATAATTTCAAAACTACCTGCTCTACCGCTGAGCTACTGCCCCATATTTTTATAAATGTATTAATCGATAATTGTCAAAGTATATCTTAAATGGTTATTGAAGTAACTTTAGACTTGACCTGATTAATGTATTTGTTTTATTTAAAAGAACGTGTTTTTATTTGTTGAGCAAATATTCAAATTGTAGTACGCAATTATTCTGCGTAGCTAAAATATTTTTTTAAAATATGTATTAATTTCTTATTCCTGATAAGATATTTTATCTCATAAATCTGATTTTTATTTGCAGAAACATCTTTTTATTTATTGAAAAACTAGTAAAATT
>NZ_NCWQ01000011.1:0-73847 GCF_002156885.1 Flavobacterium sp. AJR
AAGAGTAATAAACATTGATAAAAGCGGTTCTAATACTGCAGCGATCAAAGTATATAACAAACGTTCGTTCTCAAAGATTAAAATCCGACAGTGAAATTAATTTCAATCATACTATTTCAGATAGAATATATTTGTGCCTTTCCACATCATATTTCTTCTTAAACATTTTAAAACTTTTTGTGGTGTATTTTTCTTTTGGACTGCTTAAATGTACTAATGTTAATTAATCTTATTTATTCCTTTAAAATCTAGGTTTATAGGCGGTTTGGATGTCCCGTAGAGGAACAGGATAAATTTCTATAAAAATTATGGAAGATTTGAAGAGATTGGCTTACTACAGGTAGGAGCTGTCTCTACATGTCTTCAATATTTTGGTTTGGATGTCCTCTTGGGGATTGATGTAAAAAAATATACTATTTCTCAAATTATTTCAAGAAAATGTTACATGATGATTTATTTAAACTAAAAATAGACAGTCTTAACTTTTGTCGCAAGAATATAGTAGCTCCAAAATTATATGATCTATGATATTGCAGTAATGCTTATAATAATAATTTGAAGATCATGAAAAAACGATAGATTGTAATAGTTTAATTTTCATGTTTTTAAATTAAAAGTAACAATTTTATTTTCTGATTCAAACTTTGTTTTTATTGGAAAATTAGTATTAAATTTACTATTGCCTCAATAAACGAATCTTTTTAGACTTGTAATTTAAAATGATTATAATATTTAAGCAACAAAATTAAATTTAAGCATTTAGAATATTTTTTATTTTTTGAATTGATATTTCCTGTATCTGGTTACATATATTATAGATTCTTTAAACGATTAATTAAATAATAAATTTCCAAATTATGCAAAAATCACTTTTAATTTTTATCACTTTTCTATTTTTAACAAGCTGTAAAAAAGAAAGCTCTACTCAAAATGAATTAAGTCCTAAAGAAGCAAAAGCTCTTGCAAAAGAAGCATACATTTATGGTTATCCGATGCTGATGGGGTATAGATCTACGTACTACTCAACTGTAGATAAAAAAAGTCCTGCCTATCGAAGTGATTTTAATATTATAACACACGACAGACGACCTGCAGATGATACCCGAAAAGATGTGGTTTCAATGAATGCAGACACTCCTTATTCTTTATTTGCAATGGATTTACGCACAGAACCCATTGTTCTGTCTGTTCCTGCCGTAAAAGGCAGATATTATGTTTTCCAATTTATTGATCTCTTTACCCACAATTTTGCTTACGTAGGCACCAGGACTACAGGTACAGAAGCAGGAGATTATTTATTTGTCGGACCAGATTATAAAGGAGAAATACCAAATGGAAAGTTTAAAAAGATTTTTCATGTAGAGAGTCAGCTTGCAATTGGAATTGGAAGAACCCAATTATTTAGTAGCAAAGATTTATCGAATGTTACTCAAATTCAGGATAAATATAAAGTTACTTCAATGAGTAAATTTTTAGGTACTGCATCACCAGCAAAAGCTCCTGAAATTAAATGGGTTTCTGTTAATCCAAAAGATTTTGAAGATTTAAATTTTACTAAGTATTTAAATGTCTATTTAAACTTAGTTAAACCATTCAATAAAGAAGATGCAGACGAGATAGCAAGATTTGAAAAAATAGGAATTAAGCCGGGAGCCGATTTGGATACCTCGCAGTTTAGTGAGGAGATTAGAAAGGCTATTAATGAAGGTGTCGAGGAAGGAATTACAGCTATTAAAGAAAAAGCAGCCCATATTAGTGAGCAGAAAAATGGCTGGAATATGATGGATCCTTTTGGAGACCGAGCATTTTATAAAAAAGACAGACTTCTGCGTGCCGCAGCAGTTATGGTTGGAATCTACGGAAATGATAAGATTGAAGCTTTTTATCCTGTTGCTTACATTGATAAAGAAGGACAGACATTGAACGGAAAAACAAGCAAGTATAAAATTCATTTTTCTAAAGATGAGATTCCGCCTGCAAAATATTTTTGGTCTATAACCATGTATGATAAAAGTGCGGATGGCACAGGAGGATATTTGATTAAAAATCCTATTAAAAGATTTCTTATCAGTTCTACTTCTGAAGGACTAAATTACGATAAAGATGGAGGACTGACAATCTACATTCAAAATCAGAAACCAGACAAATCGAAAGAGTCAAATTGGCTTCCTTCACCAGCAGAAGAGTTTTATTTAATGGCTAGAATTTATGGCCCCAAAGAAGCAGCTTTGAACGGTAAATGGTCACCGCCAGCAGTTGAGAAAGTAGAATAAGTTTCTAAGTATTAATTCAAAAAAAATAATTATGAAAAAGAAAATACTAGTATTCATTTTGGTTGTAATAACTTTCGTTGGTTGTAAAAAAGTAAATAAAGCCGAAGAAATAAGTTCATCAAATCAGGATTCGGCTAAGGTTGATCTCAAAGAAATTAGAGAAATAACAAAGGAAGCATACATATATGGATTTCCTTTAGTAGATAACACCAGAATACAATATGCTTATTTTGTAGACAAACAAAATCCTGAATATAAAGCACCATGGAATACCATTCGTAATATTCCTCGTGTTTTTACATCGGAAGATAAAGCTGTTCAAACTCCAAACTCGGATACTCCTTATTCTTGGATTGGCTTAGATTTAAGAAGTGAGCCAGTTGTTTTTATTATACCTCCGATTGAAAAGAGCAGATATTGGAGTTTGCAGTTAATTGATTTATATACATATAACTTTGCTTATTTAGGAAGCCGAGCAACTGGAAATGGAGGAGGTGCTTTTATGCTTACTGGACCTCACTGGAAAGGAGATATGCCAAAAGGAATTACCAAGGTAATTCAATGTGAAACAGATATTGCATTGGGAATAATCCGTACCCAGTTATTCAACGCCGGCGATTTAAAAAATGTAGAAAAAATACAGAAAAATTATGTTATAAAAACACTTTCTGCCTATTTGGGTAAACCAGCACCACCAAAAGCAAAACCACTTGATTTTGTGAAGCCTCTTACTCCGGAGGAGCAAAAAAAATCATTAGAATTCTTTAATAATTTAAATTTTGCCTTGCAGTTTTGTCCGATACATCCTTCTGAAAAAGATTTAAGAGCTCGATTTGCTAAAATTGGGATTCAGGAAGGAAAAGTTTTTAATCCCGCAAGTTTGAGTCCTGAAGTTAAAAATGCTATGGATGAGGGAATAAAAGATGCTTGGGCAGAAATGGCTGATTTGAAGAAAAAAGTAGTGACTGGTGAAGTTTCTTCAGGAGATGGTTTTGGGACAAGAGAATTTCTAAAGAATAATTATCTTTTTAGAATGAGCGGTGCTTTTCTAGGAATATATGGAAATTCAAAAGAGGAAGCAATTTATCCGACCTATTACGTTGATGCAAAAGGTGAAAAACTGAATGGTAAAAATCGCTATATTTTGAAATTTCCTCCTGGACAGCTTCCACCTGCCAATTCTTTTTGGTCGATTACCATGTACGATCAGCCAGCAAGTCTTCTTGTAGCAAATTCACTTAATCGTTATTTGCTCAATTCAACGATGCTGGGACAATTTAAAAAAGATGCTGACGGCAGTTTAACTTTTTTCTTTCAATCTGATTCACCCGGGAAAGATAAAGAGTCGAATTGGCTTCCTTCACCAAAAGGCGATTTCGCTTCAATAATGCGATTATATTGGCCAAAAGAAGCTGCTTTAAACGGAACGTGGAAACAGCCTCAACTAGTTAAGATTTAATGTTTTTTTATTTTAAATCATTGTGTAAGTTATTGTGAATCAGATTCTATTTGTGCTTCTCTTAATATGAAATTTTATTAAATAGCAAATAAATTTAGAACCGAATTTAGGTGGTCATTTTATTTTAGCATATAAAGGTCAATAAAAATAATTTTTCCAATTTTCTAATTAAGATCTCATTATTTGGCTTTGAACAGCAGTTGAAAGTAATTTAGGAGAATATAAAACTTAATTTCCGGCGTACATTCTCGTTGTTCGAGTCCTGTTAGGCTATTATAAGCTAAGTTTTAAATTTACCTTATTTTTCATGTAAATACCTGTATGTTCTACACTTTGTTTCTTTGTTTAGTGTGATTCTAGAAAAAAGATAATAAAAAGTAAAAACAAGTAAAAGTTACTTATTTAATAGGGTATATAAAAAATGGCGCCAATTGTCTTCAATTGACGCCATTTGGCTGTGGTGACCTCTACGAGACAAATTTCTATAAAATTTATGGAAGATTTGAAGAGATTGGCTTTATGAATTTGGTTTGGATGTCCTGATGGGGATTGATGGATAATTCATGTATTTATTTTGATATGAGTTATAAATATTCGAGTTAGGAACTATCAAGAATTAATAAATTACATTCATTTACCTCTAAAGATAACATTACTATCGAATTTCGTTTTTTCAAACAAAGGATACACTTTATGATGCAAAGAAACGGGAGTAAATTCAATAAAATAAGTCAGCAGTTCTTTTGTTGTTGGGTAATTAGGAGTTTTTGATTTTAACTTTCCGTTAGAATTGTTCCAATCACGAATAAACTTTTTAAAGCAAGATTCACCTTTTCTTCCCCAATATAATTTTGAAGTGCATACATAGCCAATATTCCTTTTGCAAAAGCGGCTCTATTTTTTCTCTGGAATATTTTTTTCATCACCATTAAAGCAGAATATTGGGCAAGGGTTCTCAAAATCATATTTTTTCCCTGAACATTAGCCGCTTGGAGCTGCATTCCCCACCATTGGTGTGCTAATTCATGGGCAATTCTATAGAGAATAATATCGATAATGATTGGTGGTCAATATTAAGCATAAATTCATTGGATTCAGAAAATGGTATTGCCCCGGAGAAAGACTCTGCTTGTTCAATGTAATTAGGAGTTTCTATGATAAGCATATTCCTATGTTGATAAGAGCCAAAATTCGTGGAAAAATAATCAAAAGATAATTTGACAGCTTGGGTCATTCTGTGCACGTTATATTGATGTCCTTTTTGATAATAGATTTCTAAATCTACCGGAGTTGCCAAACGATCATTTTTAGGAAACCATTTGCTCTTGGAAACTTCATAATCTGCCGATATTATCGCATACTGATTTACTTTTGGTTTATCCGTTTTATAATGAAAAAAGGAACGATTACCTAATGTCCAGTCCTTTAGTAAAGTGCCGCAAGAAATGGCTTTTTGACTTTTGTCTGTCCCAATAGTAACTTCAAAATTGAGTAAATCAGCATTACCTCCAGTACCTGCATAAGTTAATTCCGTTTTATCATTTCTTTTGGCCATTTCTTTTGCAGGTGTCAATTCAAATTCTGTCCTAATTCTTGTATTATCAAGCTCATATTCTTTGCTGTAGCCCAGAGTTGGTAACGCTTTATTTGTCAAGTATGTTCCGTTTTGAAGGACACTGTTATTAGAATCATTTTCTTTGAAACCTTTAGCTGTATAAGTCTGCTTAAATTTCATTTTAATAGCTTCACCTGCCTGGACAATGGTGTTATTTATATAGAGCAGTTGATAGATCTGGTAATACAGTTTAAGAGAAGGCAGATGATGAGTGCCCAGTCATTTCTAATTAAAGCAATTAGTAATAACTACAGGTCAAGAGTAATAAACATTGATAAAAGCGGTTCTAATACTGCAGCGATCAAAGTGTATAACAAGGCTTCGTTCTCAAAGATTATAATCCGGCAGTGTAAATATCTCAACAATATTGTAGAACAGGACCATCGTTTTATAAAGTGGAGGATTTTAAATGGTTTAGCTTTTTAAAATTTTGAATCTGCAAAGAGAACTTTAAGCGGTATTGAGATTGTTCATATGCTTAGAAAGAATCAGATGGTTAATCCTGAGAAAACTATATTTAAATTCTTTTGTAAATTGGCAGGCTAACTTTTAAATTACTTAAATTCTTATATTTGATTCTGACAGATGCGACAGAACCCAATAATTACGAACCGTGCTCTCGGACAGTTCCAGTTTTTTTGCAAATTCTACTACTGAAACGTGTGTCTTAAGTTTTTGTAGCAAATTAGAGGGTGACTTCACTTCGCAAACGCATTGTTAATCAAGCATTCTTTTTTTTTCTTCTTACAAAAAGTAATAAATATATGATTGAAAATTAAAGACATAGAGTTTTTTTTGTAACTTGGTATGAATTAGATTTAATTTTAACAAACAGATACTTATGAAATTATTCAAAATTTTTTTAGTTGAAGATGATCCCTTTTTTGGAGAAACTTTAAAGTATCACCTCAAGTTAAATCCTGATTTTGAAGTTTTTTTATTTAAAACAGGAAAAGAATGTTTGGATAATTTATTTCAGAACCCCAATATAATTTGTTTGGATTTTGGATTGCCAGATATAACTGGTGATTTACTTCTTAAAAAAATTCAACAAACAAATAATCAAATTCCCATTATCATTATAAGTGGTCAGGAAGAAATTGAAGTAGCCGTTGATTTTTTAAAATCGGGTGCAAAAGATTACATTGTGAAAAGCAATCACACAAAAGAGTTGCTTTGGAATTCAATTATTAAAATCAGGGAAAATTTAAACCTTATAAATGAAGTAGAAGAACTAAAGGAAAAACTCGAGCAAAAGTTTAGTTTTGAAAATACTATAATAGGGCAAAGTGAAGGAATAAAAGTTGTTTTTAATAAAATAAATAAATCTTTAAGTACTAATATAAATGTTTCTATAACGGGAGAGACAGGAACTGGTAAAGAGATTGTTGCAAAGGCAATTCATTACAATTCTGAGAGAAAAAACAAACCCTTTGTAGCATTAAATATGGCTGCTATTCCAAAAGAATTGGTCGAAAGCGAGTTTTTTGGACATGAAAAAGGAGCCTTTACTGGGGCAGATCAAAAAACGATTGGGAAATTTGAGCAAGCCGATGGCGGAACTATTTTTCTTGACGAAATAGCTGAGCTAGATTTAAATCTTCAAAGTAAATTACTACGAGTGCTTCAAGAACGCGAAGTGACAAGACTTGGTGGAAAGGCAGTCATTAAGTTTAATGCCAGATTAATTATTGCGACTCATAAAGATTTAAAAGAGGAGGTTAAAAAAGGAGCATTTAGAGAAGATCTGTATTATAGAATTATCGGTTTGCCAATAGAATTACCACCTTTAAGAGAGAGAGGTAACGATATTTTACTTTTGTCAAAACATTTTATTGATTTGTTTGTTAAAGAAAATAAATTGAAAACGATTACTATTACCAAAGAAGCTAAAGAAAAACTCCTTAAACATAAATTTCCAGGAAATATAAGAGAACTTAAATCTATAATAGATCTTGCTTGCGTTATGTGTGAGAGCAATGAAATTTGTGTAGAAGATTTAACTTTTGACACAATAAATGATACCGATTTTTTCTTGTCTGAAGATAAGACATTAAAAGAGTTTACTTCTGAAATTATACTGCATTACTTAAAAAAGAATAATGATGATGTATTAAAAACAGCCAAACAATTAGACATCGGAAAATCTACGATTTATAATTTAATTCAAGCAGGTCAAACTAAAAAAAATGATTTAAATGAAAGTAGCCACAGTTTTATTTGAAAGCAATTCTTTTGTAAGAGAATTAAATAATGATAATTTGGATTTTACTGATTCCGACTTAGTTTTAGGTTTTGGATCAAGAGATTTAGTTTCTGATGATACAATTTTTAATCAGTTGAAAAATAAATTTCCATCTTCACAATTAATATTATGTTCTTCGGCTGGGGAGATTTATGACAATGAAGTTCTTGATGATACAATAGCTCTTACTGCAATTAAATTTTCTTCAACAGTAATTAAAACTTATGAAGTAGATATAACAGATTTTAAAAATAGTTTTGAAGCAGGTTCTTCCTTGATTGAGAAATTTGTTCAGGAGGATTTAAAATTAGTTCTGGTACTCTCTGATGGAGGAAAAGTAAATGGGAGTGAGTTGGTAAATGGTATGAATGCCGTAAAAAAGGAAAAAGTATTAATAGTGGGTGGTCTTGCTGGTGATGCTGCAAAATTTGAAAAGACTGTTGTAGGATTGAATGCCCGACCAACTCAAGGTAAAATTATTGCTATTGGTTTTTATGGCCAGAAGTTATTGGTATCTCATGGCTCTTTGGGTGGCTGGGAAAGTTTTGGATTAGAAAGGATAGTTACAAAATCGAAAAGCAATGTTCTATATGAAATTGATGGTAAAAACGTATTAGATCTTTATAAAAGTTATTTAGGAAAATATGCGGATGAATTACCAGGTTCGGCACTACTTTTTCCGCTATCTATTAAGATTGAAGAAGTAGACGAACCCATTGTTAGAACTATTTTATCGATAGATGAAACCAATCAAACCATGACTTTTGCAGGAGATGTTCCCGAGGGGAGTAAAGTGCGTTTTATGAAGGCAAACTTTGACAGACTAATTGATGCTGCAAGTGACGCCGCGTCTTCTTGCTTAGAAGTAAATAGTTTTAGCCCAAAACTGGCTCTCTTAATAAGTTGCGTAGGAAGAAAATTAATTCTGGGAACCCGTATTGATGAAGAAGTTGAAGCTGTTTCTGATATTTTTGGAGGCGATACTATTCTTTCAGGGTTTTATTCCTATGGAGAAATTTCGCCATTAAAACCTTTTGGAGAATGTATACTTCATAACCAAACAATGACTATTACTTGTATAAATGAAATAGAGTAGTTATGGATATTCATAAGCTTTTGCAAAGACAAATTAATAAAAATATAAGTGATGATCTTAAAAATCATCCGGATTTTCAGTCTTTTATAAAAACGGTCAACGACTCGTATCTATCATTTGAAAGAGATAAAGATTTAATGGATCATTCTTTTAAAGTAAGTGAAAATGAATACAATGAAGTAAATCAGAGTTTAAAGAAAGAATATGAATTAAAACAAGAGTCTATTTTAAAGTTATATGAAAGCCTAACAGAATTGGATGAAGGGTATCGATTAATAAATGAAAGTGAAAAAAATGATCTACTTTTTATTTCAAAATATTTAAGTGAACAAATAACTAAAAGAAAAGAGACTGAAAAGAAATTATTTGAGACTGCCCAATTTTTAAAAATATTATTAGAAAGCTTACAATCGGGGATCTTAGTTGTAGATCATAATGATACTATATTATTTGTTAATCAGTATTTATGCGATATGCGCAATATCAATGCTCTGCCAGAGGAAATGATAGGAAAAAAACCAGCGGAATATTTAAATGATGCCCAGTCATTATTTAAAGATAGTGAAGCCTATAGAAATAGGATTAATGAAATTTTATCCAATAAAGAAATTGTAACTGGTGAAATACTTGAAACATTAGATAATCGTTTTTTTGAAAGAGACTACATACCAATTATGGTCAATAATGACTGTATTGGACACCTTTGGAAATCAACAGATGTAACCCAAAGAATTAAGAGTAAAAATTTACTAAAGCAAAGTGAAGAGCGTAATCGTATTATAATGAACTCCTCACTTAATGCTATAGTAACAATAGATGGTACTGGAAAAATAACTTTTTGGAACAATCAGGCCGAAATTATTTTTGGATGGAAAAAAGAAGAAGTTTTGGGTAAAACATTAAACGAAACCATAATTCCCAAACGTCATAAAGATAGTCATTCACAAGGGCTTAAGCATTATGAAGCAACAGGTAAGGGGCCTATTTTGAATAAACAAATAGAACTACCTGCAATAAATAATAGTGGACATGAATTTCCCGTAGAAATTTCTATTATACCTCTGGAGCAAAATGGAGAAGTATTTTTTTGCTCCTTTATGCAAGATATCTCAGAGCGAAAAAAAACAGAAACTAAACTAAAAGTTCAAGAAGAGAAATATCGCAACATTATTGCTAATATGAACTTAGGTCTCATAGAAGTTGATACTAATGAAATAATTCAATATGCCAATCAAAGTTTTGCTACTATCTCAGGATTTGAAGTTGAGGAACTTATTGGTTTGAATCCTTCAAAAACATTTGTCCTCGGTAAGAATATTGAAATGATGAATAGTAAAAATAGATTACGGGAAAAGGGTTTGTCAGATGTTTATCAAATGCCAGTAAAAAATAAAAGAGGAGAATTAAGATGGTGGGCCATCGGTGGAGCTCCCAATTATGATGATAAAGGTAAATTAGTAGGGTCGATCGGAATTCACTTAGATATTACCGAGCAAAAACAAATGGAGATTGAACTTGAAAAGCAAAAAATCAAAGCAGAACAAGCCTCTAAAGCAAAGGAAGCTTTTTTAGCCAATATGAGTCATGAAATAAGGACACCACTAAATGGTATAATTGGTTTTTTAAGAGAATTAGAGAGGCAACAATTAACTGATTTACAAAAAAAATACGTCGAGAATAGTACAGTAGCTTCAAAACATTTGCTATCGATTATAAATAATATATTGGATATTTCTAAAATAGAAGCAGGAGAGATGTCCCTTGAAGTAGAAGATTTTATTCTTGAGAATACAATTGCTAATGTCGTTAATGTACTCGAACCACTGGCAAAGAAAAAAGGACTAAAATTGATTTCGCAGATTTCTAAAGATGTTCATGGGGTCTTAAAAGGAGATATTTTAAGACTAGAGCAAGTATTATTTAATCTAATAGGAAACTCCTTGAAGTTTACTAATAAAGGTAAAATATATTTGAAATGCGAAGTATTAAAAGACATTAAAGCTTTTCAAAGACTACAGATTTCAGTTGTAGATACAGGAATAGGAATGGAACAAAGCTACGCTGAGAATATTTTTAATAAATTTTCGCAAGAAGACAAAGCAATTACCCGCAAATTTGGTGGTACAGGATTGGGTATGACCATTACTAAAGAACTAATCCTGCTTATGAAGGGCAAAATTAATGTACAAAGCGAAAAAGGTTTAGGAACTACCGTGAGCTTTATAATCGATTTAGAGAAGGGTAATATTAATAATATTAAAAAGATTCAAAATGAAATTAATGTAGACATTTCAGGCATAAATGTTTTATTAGTAGAGGATAATATTATTAATAGAATGGTTGCTATTAATTCATTAAACTATTTTAATTGTGTTGTTACCGAAGCAACCAATGGTATTGAGGCGATTGAAATTTTAAAAAATAAAAGTTTTGATATTATATTAATGGATGTGCAAATGCCCGAAATGGATGGTATTGAAACAACAGTAAAGATTAGAGAAGAATTACAATTGCAAACTCCTATTATAGCCCTTACGGCAAATGCTTTTAAAAGTGAGGTTGATAAGTGTAAAAATGCGGGCATGGATGATTATATCACTAAACCTTTTGAAGAGTTTGATTTAATAGAAACAATTTCAAGATTTACAAATAAACAATCAGATGCAACAAATAAACCTTGCAAAGAAAATAATGAAAAACTCTACAATTTAAAGTCATTAGATAGTATTAGTAGAGGCAACTCTGAGTTTATTACAAAAATGATAATGATTTTTATAGATCAAATAAAAGAAGTTATTCCAAACGCAGAAACAGCTCTTGCTTCGGGCGAATTTTTAGCAATGAGCAAACTTATACATAAGATTAAACCAAGTATTGAAGGGATGGGAATAACTAGTATTGCAGATAAAATCAAAACTTTGGAAAAGATCACTAAAGAAGGTAAAGACAAAGAAAAGATTAGCAACCTATTCTCTCAAATAAAAATGGTGTTGCTTACTGTGATAGAACAACTACAAGAAGAAATTTAAAGTTAATTTCTCTATTCCTTGGAATTATTTCCAAAAAATGGAAATAATTGCTTAAAAATAAAAACACAAACCCTTTGTTTTCAGTGTTTTGAAATTTTGGCTTGACTATAGCGTATATGTTATCAATATAAAAGTAGGATAACATGGAAACTAAAACTCAATTTAAATTCTTTATAGTAGATGATGATTTTTTTTGTGCCAATTTGTACAATCAATATCTCACCAACATGGACTATAATGACGTAACACTCTTTGCTAATGGTATTGATTGTATTGATAACCTGCATCTAAAACCGGATATTATTTTTTTAGACCATAATATGGAAGATATTACGGGATTTGAGGTATTGAAAAAAATTAAACGATACAATCCCAATATATATGTAGTTATGGTTTCAGGACAGGAAAATATCAAAACTGCGGTTGATGCGTTAAAATTTGGTGCTTTTGATTATGTAATAAAGGGTAACGATGTTAATGAAAAAATGATTGTGATTATTACTAAAATAATTGCTGTCAAAGAGCAATTAAAAAAAGTATACCCAGGTTTAATTAAACGTTTGTTATCTATTTTTTAATCAAACATACCATACCTACTATGAAAAGTTTACTTACATTTTTTTTAATAACGTTACTTTTTTGTTGCTGTAAAACTCAAAACTTACTAGTAAGTGATACAAAAGTAAATGATAATGAATCTTTTTTAAGCGATCCCAATTATCAATATAAAATACGAAAAGACGATAAAATATCAATCTCAGTATGGGGAGAGGATAATTTAAGTGTAGGTTCAGTTTACGGAATTTACAATTCAAACGAGGTCTACGGAAAATGGTTAATGGTAGATACAAATGGTACTATCGAAATACCAAAAATAGGAGCAATGACCGTTCTTGATAAAACCGTTCCAGAGTTAAAAGAGATGATTAAAAGTGAGCTTAAAAAATGGTTAATCAATCCTATAGTAGATATTAAGGTACTCAACAAGGAGATTATCGTTTTAGGAGAGGTAAGAAACCCAAATACAGTTGCGATAGATAAGGATCATGTTAGTCTTTTGGAAATGATTAGTAAAACGGGGGGATTTGAATTTTATGCCAATTTAAAATCAATTAAAATTTTAAGGCAAGAAGGAGAAAACGTCAGAGTAACGAATATCGATCTTACTCTTGGAAATAACATTGCAAATACCAATATACAATTGCATCCAGGCGATATTGTTATTGTTCCATCCAAAAAGAATAAAGAGTTTGATAAGCGCGTAGCCACTATAATTCCATTGACTACAACAATAAGCGCTGCTGCAATAATAATGGGAGTATTATAAAATAAAATCCTATGAACGAAAATGTACGAATACTAAAACCTCTTTTTAGAGGGTTGCCAATTATAATCTTAGCAATGCTAATTTTGATACTTGCTGCAAAAAAGTACCTTAATTACGTAACTCCAATGTATGAGAGTACAGCCAAGTTAAAACTAGCTGATGTACAGGAGGGAGTTCCTAGTGCCAATCTTTTTAAAGATTTTGATGTTTTTGCTTCGGCAAATAAAATAGCTACTGAAATAGAAGTTCTAAAATCAAACCTGTTAATAGGAAAAGCAATTGATGAGCTACCATTTAATAAAGAAATATATCGAAAAGGTAATGTACGATCTGTAGAGTTATTTAGGAACTCTCCAATCGTAATAGATGGTACTTTTAACTCTGAAAAGGCACTAGATAAAAGATATGGTTTAGATATTATCTCAAATAAAGAATTTGTATTCTATTATCCGGATTCAGAAAATGGTATACCTGGTTACTTTGGAAAATCTCTTTCAATTAATGGAGGTATTCTTTTAATTCATCTTAATGACCCCTTTATAAAATCAAAGAAAGACTTAAAAATTATAGACTCTTATGAATTTGAGTTTTTAAGTAAACAAAAATTAATGGATAAGATTAATAAGAATCTTGATATCGTAGCTGTTGATAAAGATGTACCTGTTATACGCATAAATCTTAAAAGCAATGTACCTGAAAAGGCTGCTTTATTTGTAAATAAATTGGCAGAAGTTTATGTAAAAGATTATATCGAAAGTAAATTTAGAGCAGCAGACACCACTGTCGATTTTTTAAAAAAAGAGATCAACACTTCTAATAAGAATCTTTCTGCTTCAGAAAATAATATCCAAAATTTTAGGGACAAAGAGCATATTATCAATATACCTCAGGAAACCGAGACAGATTTAAGAAAAATTGCCCAGCTGAAAATAGAAAAAGTTAACTTAAAAATGAATCTTGATGCAATAAAGGATCTAAATAAGTATATCGCTAATGCAAAAGGAAATTACTTAGATTTAGCTCCAAATTTTGAGGCTTTCACTGATTTGCTTTCTACAGAGATGATTAAGAACATGAAAAGTTTGCAAGCTGAAAAAAAAGACTTATTACTGACGTATACTCCTGAGAACGAAAAAGTAAAAGTAATAGATGCTAAATTAAAAGACTTGACAGATTATCAGATAGAAAGTATAAGAAACACAGAAAATAACTTACAAACAAAATATTCAGAACTTTCAAACGAAATTAAAGAGTCAGAAAAAGTTTTTATAGGCCTTCCTGAAAAAGAAAAAAAATTAACGATTTTAAACAGAGATTTTAACTTATATGAAAAAAACTATAATTTTCTTAATGAAAAAAGAATTGATGCAGAAATAGCAAAATCAGCTAAAATTGCTTTTCATAAAGTTATTAGTCCTGCCGAAATTTCGACTACACCCGTTTCACCAATACGTTCTATAATAATTATAGTTGCTGCTATAATGGGAATGTTTGGATCTATAGTATTAATATATATAGTTCATTTTGCAAAAGCAAAAGTTAATGACGTATATACTATCGAAAAAAACAGTAGTATCCCGGTGGCAATTGCAACCCCATATATCAAAGTAAATGCCCAAATTGAGGATCATTTTTTAAAAGAGGCATTACAAATAGAGTTAAAAGGGCTCGTTCAGGAAAAAGGAATTATAACAATTAGTTCTTATGATAATACAAGAGCACATTTGTTTCATTCTAAAAATCTTATCAAGGCTTTCTGTTCTCAAGGACGAAAGGTGTTGGTTGTTGATACTACTGGGGAGTTTCTGAATCAAATAGATCACAATAGCTATATCAACTTTTCGGACTCTAAATATTTAAGCGCAATCCAATCTGTTTTTAAAAATGAAATTGAACAAAAAATGGCAAGCCATGAGTTATGTATTATTCACAACCAAGCTATAAATAAAGGACGACTTGCATTATTGTTTATGAGTATAGCATCTCAAAATTTTGTTGTCTTAGATAGTCGAAAAACTGCCGAAAAAACAATACTAGCCATTGAATTATTACAAGAAGAATATCATTTGCCTAATATGTGGTTTATCCTTAATAAATCAGGTTATAATCCCAGTATTTTTTCTTGTGTAAAAAAGGGGTATAGAAAATATTTAAATAAATAAGCTAAATGTACATACTAAGAACATTACTAGTCAAAGATTCTTTTTTAGTTCTCATAGATCAAGTAATTACTAGTGGTACAAATTTTTGTTTAACATTAGTAATAGCCCAAAAATTAGACATAAAAAGTTTTGGTTTATACTCTTTGGTTTTATTGATTGCATATCTTTTATTAAGTGTCAATAATGCCTTAATTATTCAGCCATTTCAAGTTACTATTGCAAAAACAGAAAATAAAGAGCAATATATTACCACCTTATTTTTCGGGATACTTTTTTTATTGATTCTCCCTTTAATAATAATAACGGGAATGTTTCATTTTTTTAAAGATAAAATTTTGTTTCAAATAAGTCCAAGTGCTGTTATTTGTTTTACAATAGGGTTTTTAATTAATGATTTTTTCAGAAAATTGCTTTTAGGTATATCCAAAATAAAAAGAGTATTGGTTATGGATATGCTATTCTTAATTCTGGCTTTTTTATTTTTAGTACTAAAGAAGTTAGACTTATCGGAGGTTTTATTAATCTTTGGAATCATTAATTTAATTTCAACAATCCCAGGGTTTTTATTTATGATAAAGAATTATCAAAAGCCTGTTTCCTGGAGGATATTTTTTGAAGCTCATTTAAAACAAGGTAAATGGCTATTAAGTGTAGCTGTATTACAATGGTGCTCTAGTAATTTTTTTATTCTTATTTCAGGGATTTATCTTGGTATTGAAGCATTGGGCGCTTTAAGATTGGTACAATCATTTTTTGGAATCATAAATATTGGTTTACAGACAATAGAAAATTATTTTCTTCCTAAAATAGCCATGATATATGATAAAAACAGCATCACTGCAAAAAAATATTTGTTAAGATTAACTATAGCAGGTGCCTTTGGATTTGGCATATTAGCAATATTGTTTTTCATTTTTTCTGATCAAATTATAGTATTGGCAGGAGGCCTAAAGTATGAACATTATGGTTATGTAATAAAAATGGTAGCTGTTCTTTATTTTTTTATTTTTTTAGGTTATCCGATACGAATTATGATTAGGGTATTGATGCTCAATAAAGTTTTCTTTACAGGTTATTTACTTTCATTTTTTATCTCGCTGGCTAGTTTTCATTTTCTATTAAAATATTCGGGTCTGTATGGTGCTGTTACAGGATTAATTATAAATCAAATCATAATGATTTTGTATTGGCAATATCAGTTAAACAAAAAGCAATTTCAATTATGGAAATAATTCACTTAATTCTCGGAAAAGCAAACCCTCAAAGGATGAACGGAGTTAATAAAGTAGTTCATCAATTGGCAACAAAACAACATCTTTATGGTGAAAAAGTTGCTGTTTGGGGGATTACAGACAATCTTGAAATAAACTTTGACGAAAGGAGCTTTGAAACACGATTATTTAAAAAAATGGATTTTCCTTTTTCCTTTTCAAAAGAACTTAAACGGGCAATAATTGATAAAAAGGACAATGCAATTTTTCATCTTCATGGAGGCTGGATTCCGGTATATTATTCGTTGACAAAATTATTTTTTAGATATAATATAAAATTTGTCCTTACTCCCCACGGAGCTTATAATGTTATTGCTATGAAAAAGAATACTATTTTGAAGAAGGTATATTTTTATTTTTTTGAAAAAAGAGTACTTCATATAGCTCAAAAAATTCATTGTATTGGTAAAAGCGAGGTACACGGTTTAAAAAGAATTTTTAATACTAATAAATTTATTTTGCTACCCTATGGCTTTGAAAATAACTTGCCAATAGCGTTAAAGACAATTACCGATGAAAATATAGTTTTTGGGTTTATAGGCAGATTAGATATTTACACCAAAGGCTTGGATACTTTAGTAAAAGCGTTTAAAAAGTTTCATGCTAAAGAGCCTTCTTCAATGTTATGGATCATTGGAGATAGTAAGGAAAGAAACACGCTGCAACGGCTTATTTCCAGATATTTATTAGATAGTAGCGTTATTCTTTACGGAAGCAAATTTGGTATGGAAAAAGATGCATTATTACAGAAAATGGATGTCTTTGTTCATCCCTCAAGAAATGAAGGGTTACCACTTTCGGTGATCGAAGCAGCTAGTTACGGAAAACCTTGCATCGTAACAGATGCAACTAATATTGGTTATGAAGTTGTAAAATACAATTCGGGCAAAACAATTTACAGTCAAAGTAGTAAAAAATTAGAAGGAGCTATGATTGAAATTTTTGCAGACTATATAAATCATGATAAATTTATTGTGATGCAGCGCAATGCTATTAAAATGGTAAAAGAAAATTACAATTGGGATGTACTACTCTTACAATTCAATACAGATTTATATCAAATATGATGGAAAAGCAAATCATTAACCACGAGCCTTTTTTAAAAACAATAAATAATTATATGTTTATTGTTTTACTACTTATGATAGCCTGTTTTTTTACATGGAGTGAAAATGTAAATATTACAAGAGCTATAAAAGTAGTTGGGCGCATGGGACTTATGTTTTCTTCAATTGCTATATATTATAAAATAATTCGTTATGGAGCAGTACATACATTAAGTTATAAAAACATTTTTTCACCCTTATTTTACTTTGGTTATTTAGCATTGGGGTTTTTATCCTTTATGTGGAGTACAAATCCTGGTTTTAGTGCCTTACAATGGTTTATGACTTTTCAAAGCCTTGTTTTCGCCTTTTTTTTTATTAAAAGTATAAAAACATTAGATGCCTTTTTTGAAGGGCATACAATTTGGCTTTATCATCTTTTAGGCAATTCTGTATTTGTTTTACAAATCATATTTGTTGTAGGAATGTGGGTTGATCCTGATACTTTTTTCAGGCTTACCAATGGAGGAGAAGAAGTCAGACTAGGAGGGGTAATGATGAATCCAAACGAGCTAGGAATGCTCGCAGGAGTGGGTGTTGCCTGCCTTATTTTTGATTTGTACAGAAAAAAAAGTAAAGTATGGACAATACTAAAAATACTTGTAATATTTTATGCTTTATTCATGACAGGCTCAAGATCTTCGTTAATAGGAGTACTTTTAATTATTTTTTTTCATATCAATCAAACTAAAAAGAAAGGATTAAAACTAGCTATAATAGCCGGAGTGCTCATGGTAGTTCCTTTTGCAATAAATCAAATTATCTTAAAAGGAGGTGATGAAAAGCGTCTGGAAGAAATACTAACCCTAACAGGGCGATTGCCCTTTTGGCAAGCATTAATAACCGAAGGTTTGCCCAGAGAACCATTATTAGGTTTTGGTTATATGAGGATCGATTATAAAGAGTTTTTTCAAAGTGTTCATACTTACCCTGGTAAGATGACGCATAATACTTTTATGCAGGTATTAATGAACTTAGGATTTGTTGGTCTATGCATAGCCATCTTTCAATTATTTTTTACTTTCCGGGCATTCATCTACGAGGATAAAGAAAATCGTCTGATGCTCATCGGAATCCTTATTCCTGTTTTAATAAATTCATTTACCGAGTTTGGAATTTTTGGCGAAAGCAATTATGGAATTTTATTTTATCAGATGATCATTTTTTCCGTTTGCTTTAAAACAAACAAGCATTTTACTTCAGAGCAGAAAATTTATTTAAGGAAAAGAAGACCTGATCTTGTTACATAATTGATTTCCAAAAATATATATATATTCCAAAATATGGAAATTCCAAAATGATTTAAAACTTGTAACTTATTGATTTTAATGATTTTACATTTTAGGCACGGTTTTCCAAATAGATTGATTAATAAACTTTCTTATTATGGAAAATATATTTAGTAAAATCGGATACACTATTTCTAATCAAAAAAATAGTGAACAGGATATCGTTCAGAATGTTCTATTTATCAAAAATCTAAACGGGAGTATCAGATGGATTTGGAACGCAGAGAACAGCAAACCTCTTTTCTTGAAGTTTTATAACGTTGGAGGCATTCGGGCTAAGATCTTTACTTTGGCAGTTAAACTAATTTTTGTCTTGAGAGTACAAAAGATAGTTTTCAATAAAAAGAAATACTATTTTAAAAAAGAAGAAAATTCATTTTTTGATTGCCAGGAAAATTGGGCATTATTTACAGGCACCATGGGTTCTAATAATAAAGCTATTTTATATGCCGATGCATCATTCTTTAAAATAGCAACTACTGTTAAGGCTAAGAGATTAATTAAATCAGAGCATAAAATCTTATCGAATATCACTTTTGATTTTTTTAAAATCCCCAAATCAAAACAAATTTCAGAAAATGTAGTTCAATTTTCAGATATAACTTGTGGAGGGACACGTACTAATAAAATTGAAATTGCACATCTGAAAGCATTAACAGAAATGAATTTTAGAGGACATAATTTAATACAAATTAAAGATTGGGAATTATTTAAAGATTTAAAATTTGATTTTATTATGACCAATGATAGCAGACTTCCTATAAACATGATGAGAAAAATCAGCATGCTTTTAAACGAAATATCTGAAGATGATTATATTAATGTCTCGCTTTCTCACGGCGATTTTACATCATGGAATATGTTTGAGAGTGAAGAAAAAATTTCATTGTATGATTGGGAGCTATTTGCTTTTGACAGATCTACAGGATTTGATTATTTCCACTTTATTATACAACAAGGAATTTTGATAGATAAAAAATCCTGGAAAGAGATTTATATCGATATAAAAGAGCAATGTAGAGGAGAATCTGCCAGCTTTTTATTTGATTATGATCTGGAGATACTTCATAAATATTTAAAATATTATCTTCTTATAAACTGTATTAACTACCTAAAAATATATGCAGCACAAGATAAATGGCATATACAAGTTGATTGGTTATTGCAAGTTTGGAATGATGCTTTAAATAGTTTTGTCATAAAAGCAAAAACCGCCAGAGAACTTATAATCATGGATATTTTTGATGCATTGCAAAATCAAAAATATGCAACAATTAAATTTCATGATGGTTACCCTGAGCAACTTAGTGTTAATTCGGATATTGATATCTTAATAAATAAAGATCTATTTGCGTCAATTTTAAAGCTGATTAAAAGCCATTCATTAGTTGCTAAAGTTTCTCAAAACAAAAAGTCATTTATGAATTCATTACAGTTAGTAATGATTGATGGGACGATTTTAGCTATTGATTTAATTTGGGAATTTAAAAGAAAAAATATCATTTTTTTGGATGCTAAGAAAGCTTTGAAACATGCTTATGTTAACAATTTTGGAGTAAAAAGTTTATCCTTTAAGGATACTCAAAAATACATAAGTGCCTTTTATATTCTGAACAATGTAGCAATTCCTAGAAAATATAAATTGTATATCAAAGAAGAGAAGCATCAAGTAGTAAAAAAGACTACTAATAATAGTTTACAAAGCATTACTTCTCCAAAAACAGATTTGTTAAAACAGCTTTGGGAAAAAAGAGAAAACAAAGGAATCTACTATTTTAGAAATTCATTCTACTATTTGTATGATACGGTTTTTAGAAGTTTCTCCAGAGGATATATAATAACTTTTAGTGGTGTTGATGGAGCTGGAAAATCTACTATAATCGAAAACGTAAAAATTATGATAGAAAAACAACTAAGAAAACCAGTAGTTGTTTTGCGCCATCGCCCTTCGGTATTGCCAATTATTAGTACTCTTTTTAGAGGAAAAAAGGCTCAGGAAAGTTTTGAAAACACGCTTCCTCATTCAGGAACTAATAAAAGTTTAGTATCATCTTTAATTCGGTTTATGTATTATTATGTTGATTATTTTCTTGGTCAGTTTATTATTTTTATCAAATATACTATCAGAGGATATGTTGTAATCTATGATCGTTACTATTTTGATTTTATAGAAGATAGTAAAAGAAGCAATCTTATTTTGTCAAAAAAAATAGCATTATTAGGCTATAAGTTGTTGCTCAAACCTAAATTCAATTTTTTTCTTTTTGCAGATTCTGGAACAATTCTTAGTCGAAAAAAAGAGCTAGATGAGAACGTTATAAATGAACTAACTACAAACTATCAGAACCTTTTTAGTAAACTGGATAAAAGAAGTAACACAGCAGTTTACAAAACAATTGAAAACAAAGAAATTAATCAGACGCTACATATTGTTTTACAAACTTTAATTAATAGATAATATGAAAGCTCTTTTACAAAAACTAATACAATTTCGTAACCCTGCTTTTAAGTTTGATGAGAGTTTAGATTCATTAGCGTTATTACAATTTTTTTGGATACAAGGCATCGCTATTATCAGAGGTTTATTTGTTTTTATTTATTTCAAAAAGGCAAAAGGACTTATGCTTGGCAGAGCAGTTACTTTTTTTAATCCTTCAAAAATTCATTGGGGCAAGTTTTTACGATTAGGTAATCATGTAGCAATTTCGGCCTTGGGCAAAAACGGAATTTGGTTTGGAAATAATGTTAGCATAGGAGCTTTTAGCCGAATAATTATTTCGACTTCATTAAATAATTTAGGCGATAGGATTATAATAGGTAATAATGTAGGGATTGGAGAATTTGCTTATCTAGGAGGAGCTGGCGGTCTTGAAATTGGAGATGATTGTATAGTGGGGCAGTATTTAAGTTGTCATCCTGAGAATCATAATTATGAGCAGTATGATATTTTAATAAGACATCAGGGAGTAATCAGAAAAGGAATAAAAATAGGTAAAAATTGCTGGATTGGAAGCAAAGTAACCATTTTGGATGGCGTAGAAATAGGCGAAGGTTGTGTAATAGCTGCGGGAAGTGTAGTTACTAAATCGTTTCCTAAAGATTGTATCATTGGAGGGGTACCTTCTAAACTTTTAAAAACGAGATTATGAGCACTAAAATCATTTTGGCTAGTTGTTATGCCGTAAATCCATATAAAGGATCTGAAGACGGAATGGGATGGAATTTTATAAGACAGATTGCTCGTTTTAATAAAGTAATAGCTGTTACCAGAGAAAATAATAAAGAAGCAATTGAATCGTATATGCTGCAAAATCCTGATGCTATTTACAACAATATAACTTTTATATATTTTGATCTTCCGTACTGGATGAGATTTTGGAAAAAAGGAAGTCGTGGTGCCATGCTGTATTATTATATGTGGCAAAAAGGAATCGTTAATCATATAAAAAGAAAGAAGCTCAATTTTGATATTGTTCACAATGTTAACTTTCATAATGACTGGACGCCAAGTTTTTTATGGAAACTAGAAAAGCCTATGGTTTGGGGACCTGTAGGACATCATCCACTTATTCCAAGTGTTTATTTAAAACCCTATTCATTTAAATATATTATTAAAGATCGCCTTACCTGGCTTATAAAGAATTTATTTTGGAACTACTCTTCAGGTCTTAAAAAGACTATAAAAAATGCAAGCCATATATGGTGTATGAACACAGGTGTGGTAGAAAAACTTAATCTTAGTGGAAGCTCTTATTCGGTATTCCCATCAGTAGCTTCAGAAGATTTTAGCAAAGCCAATGCCATCATAAAAAATAGCTTCCATGTTATAAGTGCCGGACGCTTTGTACCTCTTAAAGGGTTTGACCTCACCATTCGTTCTTTTATTGCGTTTTTAAATTCTATTTCTCTGCCAGAACGTGCTAATTGTAAATTAACATTAGTTGGATCAGGTCCAGAAAAAGTTTTTTATGAAAAAATAATAGCAGAGAGTAATATGGGGGATAATGTTGAAATAATTGAATGGATAGAGCGCAAAGAACTGATGAAACTGTATGATAAAGCAACTGTTTTTATGTTTCCATCACATGAAGGGGCAGGAATGGTTGTGGCCGAAGCTTTATCGTATGGATTGCCTGTAATATGTCTTGATAATATTGGTCCGGGCCAATACATTACAGCAAAATGTGGTTTTGTAATTCCTCATTCAGATTATTCCTCAACGATTTTTAATCTGAAAGAAGCATTAAATAAATTGTATTTGAGTAATACATTACTTTTAGAAATGAGCACTAATGCCAGAAAACGCTATATAGAAAGATTTACATGGGAGAGTAGAGGAGAGCATTTAAATACAATTTATAATAATTTATAAGATGAGAGTTATTGCAATTCATTTATTAAACGATTACAGCGGAAGCCCTAAAGTACTTAAGCAGTTACTTGCAGGATGGGCAAAAAAAGGCGTCGACTTGCATTTATATACTTGCAGTGGGAGGGAAGGTTTTTTGTCTGGACTACCAGATGTAAAATACCATTTTTACTGGTATAAATTTATGAAGAATCCTTTACTGAGACTCCTTTTTCTTACAAGCAGCCAATTTTTGCTAGCCTTTAAACTGTTGTTTAGCTTAAAAAAGAATGATGTGGTGTATATAAATACCGTACTTCCTTTTGGAGCAGCCATTGCTGGAAAAGTAAGAGGCAATAAAGTGATTTACCATGTGCATGAAACAAGTATGAAACCTCTAGTATTCAAGAAATTTCTTTTTGGAGTTTTAAATTTATTTGCTGATGAGGTTGTTTATGTTTCTAATTTTTTAGCCAATAAAGAACCCGTAAATATTAAAAAAAGAATCATATACAATGTTCTAGAAGAGGATTTTGTGAAATTGGCCTTGGCCAATAAAAACCAGGAAAAAGAAAAAAAGATTGTTTTAATGATCTGTTCATTAAAGGGGTATAAAGGAGTAAATGAATTTTTAGAATTAGCACAAACCAATCCAGGATATATTTTTAAATTGGTTGTGAATGCAACAATTATAGAAATTCAGCAATATTTTAATGCTATAAAACTTCCTGAAAATTTATTCATTTATCCCACACAAACCGATACACATTCCTTTTATAGCGAAGCAAGTGTTGTATTGAATTTATCAGATCCTAAACTTTGGGTCGAAACATTTGGTTTAACAATTCTTGAAGCCATGGCATACGGACTTCCTACCATAGTTCCTCCTGTAGGTGGTGTTACAGAACTTGTTATAGAGGGTAAAAACGGCTATTTAATTGAAAGTAAGAGAATTGATAAAATATCTGATAATTTAAAAGAACTTCTTGAGAATAAAGTATTGTATAAATCGATGAGTAATAATGCTTTTGAAATGAGTAAGCTTTTTAGTTTGGAATATTTTGAAAAACAATCAGCTGAAATAATTTTCCAATACATGAAAGGTAAATCCAAAATATGGAAGTTTTTAAAAGCGAGTAAATCGTAAATACCTGGTAATTAGGTAGATGTATTTAAAGCATGGTTTTGGCAAAGCATATTACAAATACAATAAGCTATGAAAAATAAAAGAATCGCCATTATTGGCACAGTAGGTTTACCAGCAAAATATGGGGGATTTGAAACCCTTGCAGATCATTTAGTAACTAACTTATCAGACAAGTATGATTTTACTGTTTATTGTTCTAAAAAGAAATATACAAAAGAAGAACAGCTAGTTTGGTATAAAGGAGCAAAATTGCACTATATTCCTTTAGAAGCAAATGGAATTCAAAGTATTCCTTATGATTCTCTTTCTATACTTCATGCCTTAATGAAAAATGATGTTTTATTGATTTTAGGTGTGGCAGGAGCCTGGCTTATTCCTTTTATTAGAGTATTTACCAATAAGAAAGTGATAATCTCTATAGATGGCATCGAGTGGAAAAGAGACAAATGGTCGTTAATGGCAAAACTATATTTATGGTGGTCAGAGATGATTGCTGTTAAATATTCGCATATCGACATTTCAGACAATGAATCTATACAAGATTATACAGCCATACGATATAAAACCTTAAGCCGTGTTATTGAGTATGGAGCTGACCATACAATGAAAGTTTCTCCAATAACAGATGATTTCGAAAAGTACCCTTTTCTAAAAACAAGCTATGCTGTAAAAGTTTGCAGAATAGAACCAGAGAACAATGTACACTTAGTATTAGAAGCATTTAAAATTAAAAAAGACATGGCTTTAGTTTTTGTTGGGAACTGGAACAATAGTGATTATGGGCAAAAATTAAAAGAAGAGTATAAAGACGTAACCAATATTCATTTATTTGACCCTATATACAATCAGCGGGAAATCGATTTGATAAGAGGAAACGCAACTTTATATATTCACGGACATTCTGCAGGAGGCACTAACCCTTCACTTGTAGAGGCAATGTATTTAAAGCTTCCTGTTCTTGCTTTTGAAGTTTCATATAATATTACAACTACAGAAGGTAAAGCAATCTATTTCTCATCTGTAGAAGATTTAGTTAAAGAATTGGGTACATTATCTCCCCTAAAATTAATAAGCCTAGCCAATGAAATGGTATTAATTGCTGAAAGAAGATATACTTGGAAAAACATTTCTAAGCTATATGAATTGTTAATAAAAGAAGCTCTTTCAATTAAAAGTAAAGTGGGGGTTACTTCTGAATTACAAAATCTGGATGCTTCTTTTTTGCAGGAACTTCAATTGTTACACATAAATAACAGTAATTTATTTTACGAAAACTAACCAATCATGAAAGCAATATTTGAAATTTTGTCGTACGGATTATTATCCTTGACTTTGACTCTTGTCTTTGTTCCAATAATTAGGAAAATTGCAATAAAAGTGAATCTTGTTGATAAGCCTAATTATAGAAAAGTTCATTTAAGCGCAGTGCCTTTGGTTGGTGGAATTTCAATAGGTTTAGCTGTATTAGTTACTATTTTTACTTCAAGTTTCAGAGTTATTTTTCTTAAAGAATACTTCCCAATATTTGCGGCAGCAATGGTTTTGTTGATCGTTGGAGTTATTGATGATAAAAAAGATATAAAAGCAAAATACAAATTAATTATTCAGGTACTTTTAGCTCTCATAATTGCATTTTCAGGTACAAGAATAACATCATTATATGGGTTGTTTGGAGTTTATGAAATTGTAATTTGGCAACAATATATAGTTACAATTTTGACAATAACAGGTGTTGTCAATGCCTTTAATCTTATGGATGGAGTTGATGGTTTAATTGGAGGGCTATCTTTATTAGGATTTTCAATTTTATTTTTTGTGGCTATTTATTTTAAGGATTATAACTTGGTTTTTTCAAGCGCGTTATTTATCGGAGCCGTTTTAGGTTTCTTAAAATTTAACTTAGGCAAGAAAAAGATCTTTATGGGAGATTCAGGTTCCTTATTTATAGGTTTCATTTTAATTACAGAAGCAATAAAGCTTTTGCAAAAACAACAAATATATAAAGACCACAATTGTAGTTACACTATAATACTACTTATCCTGTTTTTCTCGATTCCAGTTTTAGATTCTTTGCGGGTTTATATGGGAAGAATTAAAAGAGGTAATTCCCCCTTTAGTGCAGATAAATCACATTTACATCATTTACTTCTAGGAACAGGACTTAATCATAAAAAGACGACACTCGTGGTTAGTGCTATTTTTGTATTCTTACTTTTTATTGCGTTGATGTTGCGATATTTTGTGTCAATTACTTTTATAATAGCTATTAGTATTATTGCATTTTCAACTATAATCAGAGTGCTTTTAATGATTAATAAACTTCATCTGTGGAGACTTAAATTAAAAAAACTGGAAAATAGATAAAACGTTGTTTTATATGCAAAGACTTTTCTTAATTCTATTATCCTTTTTTAATAAAGGTATTATATAAAATAGAAGTTGAATAAGTATACCAAATGAAAGATTATCTTATCACTGAGAATGCAGGATCTGTTTAATATCTGTTTTTCAAATGCACTATGGTTTGGTAACATTTAAATTCTAACTAGTTAAAAAAATAATCATGAAAATTCTCTTAACAGGCGCAACAGGTTATATAGGCAAGCGAATCTTGCCATTATTAATAAAGGAAGGTCATGAAGTTATTTGTTGTGTAAGAGATAAAAATAAATTTTATTATCCTGATAAATTTGAAAAAAATATAAAAGTTATTGAAGTTGATTTTCTAAATCCCGAAAGCCTAATAAATATTCCTAATGATATCGATGCAGCATACTATTTAATTCATTCTATGTCTGGTACAGCGACCAATTATAATGAATTAGAAAGTATTTCGGCAAATTATTTTATAGATAAAATAAATAAGACAAATGCGAGGCAGATAATATATTTAAGCGGTATTGTAAATGATAAGTCTTTATCTAAACATCTATCTTCAAGAAAAGCAGTTGAGGATATTTTAAAAACAGCAACAATCCCCACAACGACTTTAAGAGCGGGAATTATTGTAGGATCAGGAAGCGCCTCATTTGAAATAATACGTGATTTGGTAAGCAAGTTACCTGTCATGATTACTCCGAAATGGCTTAATACCAAATGCCAGCCAATAGCTATCACTGATGTTTTAGAATTTTTGAAAAAATCATTATTAAATACCAAAACATATAATCAGAGTTTTGATATCGGAGGCCCGGATATATTAACTTATAAAGAGATGTTATTGCAATTTGCAAAGGCAAAAAATCTCACAAGATATATTTATACCATTCCGGTAATGACTCCAAAATTATCATCTTACTGGCTATATTTTGTAACTTCGACCTCCTATAAATTGGCATCTGCTCTGGTTAGTAGTATGAAAGTGGAAGTCGTTTGCAATGATAATAGAATTAATGCACTATTAGAAGTGTATCCAATTACTTACGTGCAGGCATTAGAAAGTGCTTTAATGAAAATTAATGAAGAATGAATTGTTATGGGGTGATAGGAATTTTAAAAGTACTGTTTTTACAATTGAAAAAAATATAAATAGAGAGGGATGTAATTTAAAACAAAACCAGGATCTAAATTACAGATCCTGGTTTTTATTTAATTATTTATACTTAATGTTTATACTAATAATATCAGATGTCATGTTAGTAGTTCTGGTATAATGACCATACCTAATCTCCAATGTATTCCAATGTTTAAGACCGAAAATTCCATTAGGAGGCGTGTATTTCATCCCCATCCCAAAGAAACTACTATCGAACTTTGATAAATCATAGTTGCTGGTGTAGTATTCATCTGCAGCTGTATGTTCGCCATAAGGTTTAAAATACTTCGTTCCTGTTTGGGTATAATATCTGTAAAATGGACTTAATGAAAATGCTTGAGTTAATTTTACAGGAACTTCAATATCGGCCGTATGTGCTTTTAAACTCCAATCGTCTGAATAGTATCTATAATAAGCTCTTATAATAATGTTGTCTCCTAAAAAATAACTAGCTCTAATTCCCAAAGGAATCTTTAATCTGGTATCTGGCATTTTTTCCTGATGTACAGAACCATCAGTGAAATACACTCGATGAAACGGCAGACTTAAATACCCATTTTGGCTAATTACATCGCCTACTAGCATTACTTGCAATCTTTGGTTTATAATCTGAGCGTAACTTAAAGTTCCTGCAAAAGTGTTTCGATTCGCAGTATCATAACCCTCACTACCGGGAACACGAAGTTCGATTGGCGCAATTAGTTTTAATTGATCAATAAAAGTTTGGAATTTGGCTGTAAATTCTCCATTTCTATCTTTGGTTTTTTGAGAGAAACTTATATTTCCTCCAAAAGATTGATAATCAAATTCAGTTGAAGACGAAACTCCAATACCAATAGTTCTTCCTTTTGCTTCATTTTCTCTAAGATAAGATAAAGAAGGATAAAAGCGGTTGTCTGATGATGAGGCCGATGAATTAGCGCTTAAATCAATCATATCTGAAGAGGCAGAAGTATAATGATCAATACCTGCTTCGATATCAAAAGTATGTTTGATTCCTGTTTCTCCGTATTTTACCAGTTTAACATCGATGGTATTGGCAATATCTGTAAGATGTTGATCGCCAATTCCTCCGGTAACAGCTGAGTTATCTCCGTTTTGGTTATAATAACTAGAAACTAAATTTACTTCTTCAACTTTTAGTTTCTTGCTTTTATAACTGGTAGAATCTGTAGGAATGTTTTGTGCTCTTAATTGAAATAGTCCCAATAAGGCAAATCCTGTAATAAAAATTCTTTTCATTTGTTGATAGTATGAAAATTAGTTACAACCGCAGCCACCGCCGCTTTTTCCAGCATTTGCTCCGGAAGCTCCTTCACGGTAGGATTGAAAACTGAGTTCTGTCTTTTCGATTTTTCTATTAGAAAGTACCATTTCAGAATCGTTTATTTTTCCTTTTTGGTATTCTTTTACCGAAGTACAAGAGGTGAGTAGAATGCCTGTAAAAGCAATGCTACATAATAGTACGAGCGCTTTTTGTTTTGGCTTTTTCATTTCAGGTTGATGTTTTTTGAAGTGTAAATTTTATTGTTGTCGTCGATGATAATACAATATAAATCAGGGATTTGATCTATTAAAAATAAACCTGCTTTAATCCCCATAACAGCAATTGGAGTTGCCATTGCATCTGCAAACTCGGCATTTGCAGTAATAATAGTGACACTTTTTATTCCAGTTACTGGTAATCCTGTTTTTGGGTCTATGGTATGCGAATATTTTTTACCGTTAATGGTTACGAACTTTTCATAGTTACCAGAAGTTGCTATTGCTTTATTAGAAATCTCCATATACGAAAATGCCGCAGTAGGAGAGTCGGGATTGGCAACTCCAATGGTCCATTTTTTGCCATTAGGTTGTAATCCCCATGCCGAGAGATCTCCGCTTGCATTAATGATTCCGCTTTGAATATTATGTTTTAAAAGCACTTGCTTGGCCATTTCAGCTGCATAGCCTTTTCCGATTCCACCAAAACCAATTCGCATTCCTTTTTTCTTTAAAAAGACAGTTGTATTTTTTTGGTCTAGGATAATATTTCTGTAATCTATAAGATGCACCATTTTTAATGCCGTGTCAGCATCTGGCAGTTTAGTCATTGATTTATCAAAATTCCAAAGACTTTTGTCGATACTTCCATAAGAAATATCAAATGCTCCTTGTGTAATTCTCGAAATACCAAGGCTTCTTTCAATTAGGTTAAAAACTTCCAGATCTACTTTTACAGGTTGAATTCCTGCATTATCATTAATCAGATTAGTTTGACTATCATTTTTATAAGTAGTCAAAAGTTTTTCAATCCGTTTGATTTCATCAATCGCCAGATTAATATTCTCGTTTCCAATCTTCTCATTTTCTGCAACAACAGTAATAGTAAAGTTGTTTCCCATGAGTTTTAGGGATTGTGAATATTTTTGATTTTTCAGGATGTTATTTTTTACTATCACAGATCGCTTTTATTTCGGCTGTCCACTCTTCGGGAGTCATTTCTGGTTTTCCATGCCAGGTTTTAATTACTTTGCCATCTGCATCCAGAAGAAGTGTTAAAGGGAAACTTCCTTCTTTGTTGTATATTTCGGCTAAATCCTCGTTTCGTTTTACTTGCTCTGGAGTTCCAATGTTTTTCTTCTTGCGGGGAAAATCAGCATTAACTAATACTAAATTTTCATTTGCCATGTCTGCGAATGACTGATTTTCCAAATAGTCTCTACGCGTTACAATACAAGGCCCGCACCAGTCTGAACCTGAGAAGTTCAATAAGATTAATTCGTGCTTTTCCTTTGCAATTTTTTTTGCATTATTAAAGTCGGATTCCCAATTTATAGGAAGTACTGTCAATAAAAGGAACATTGTAATTAGTTTCATTTTGCAGTTTTGTTTTTAGGTATTTAGGAAATAACGAATTGGGACTTTGTTTATTTTTTAGATTCGCTTAAGATTAGATTAAATTTAGGCAATATCTTGTTTGCTTCTTTTATATAGTTTTACAATTTCGTACCAAGCCACTGACACAAATCCTGTAGCAATTGCTATTACTAATTGATTGGTATTTAAAAAATCAAATTCAAAGAATAAGGTTAACGGTTTTATATAAAGGATTAACCCTAAAAGAATGATTGTAATTAAAATAATAAGTGGTACCATTGGATTTTTATATCTAATTGTTGTCAAGATTGAATAATAAAACGAGCGGTTAATTAAAGTAAGGAATATATTAGCAACTATTAGAACAGTAAAAACCATAGTTCTGGTTAATGCTTCATTATAATTATTAAAAGTACAATATTGATAAATAGATAGTGTTCCGATTGTAATAATTATTCCTTGCAAAAAGCTTGTAGATAATTCTTTCCAATTAAAAAAAGTTGTTGTAAAAGGTTTGGGTTTTTGAGACATTGTATTTTTTTCCATGGGTTCATTTTCATAAATTATGGAACATGTAGGGCCCATTATCAATTCAAGAAAAATGATATGTATTGGCGAAAAAATATTTGGATAGACCCACCCTAAAGCCAGGGGGATAAAGACTATTAATATTATAGGTATATGTATTGAAATTATGTATTGAATTGCTTTTTTTAAATTGGCATATATTTTTCGGCCTACAGCCACAGCTTCTACCATTTTTGAAAGATCATCTTCTAGTAAAATTAGTGACGCGGCCTGCTTTGCAATTTCTGTACCTTTTTTACCCATCGCTATACCAATATGTGCGGCTTTTAGTGCAGGACCATCATTTACCCCATCTCCGGTCATAGCTACAATTTGGTTATTTTGTTTTAAAGCATTTATTATTTTTAGTTTAGCTTCTGGAAACATTCTCGTAAAAATGTTTATTTTCATTACATTGGTTTGTAATTCATTATCATTCATTTTCATCAATTCATCTCCAGAAATACTTTTATCACAATCTTTAAACCCTATTTGTTTTGCGATTGCTTGTGTGGTTGGAGTATTATCACCTGTTATTATCTTTACCGAGATTCCTGCGTTATAAAAATTTTCCAATACTTTTTGGATGTTTTTCTTTGGAGGGTCATAAAAGGCTACAATTCCTAAAAACTTAAATGGAAAATCTTGCTGATTAAGAGGAAAAGTATTTCCTGTAAAAGTTGATAAAGCTACTCCAAGGACTCTATATCCATCTGCAGATAAGGTATTTATAGCGTCATGAGTTTGTTTTTTTTCAATCTCTGAGAGCATAGCCACTTTCAAAATGGCCTCGGGTGCTCCTTTAGCAGCTATAATGCGTTTACCATCAATGGCTTCAAATATATGAGTCATCATAGGAGGTTTACCACCAAGTGGGTATTCATGAATGAGTTTATAATTTGAACGATCGTCTTTCTGGCAGGTCTCTTTATATGCCTTATGCAATGCAATTTCCATTGGGTCAAAAGGAATTGGTTCACTTGCCCACATAGCAGCAGTTAGTAATTCTTTTTCTTCTTCTGTATCAATATTTTCTAAGGTTATTATTTTTTGGCTTGACATTAAAAATAATTTAGCAAGCGTCATTTTATTCTCCGTAATCGTACCTGTTTTATCGACACAAATTATTGTTGCGCTACCTAATGTTTCAACAGTTTTCATTTGTTTTACAACAACCCCCATTTTCATTAATCTCCAAGCTCCTAAAGCCATAAAAGTTGTAAAAGCTACAGGGATTTCTTCAGGTAATATACTCATAGCCAGAGTTAATGATTGTAGCAGGCTATTTATTATATTTTGTGAATACAAGTAATTTATTATCCAAACTATAGCAAAAACAATTGTCCCGACTATAACCATTTTTTTTACAAAGTCACTTATTTGTATTTCCAAAGGGGTTTTCTCTTCTTTAATATGCTCTAAGCTAGTGCCTATTTTACCTAATTTTGTTTGATTCCCTATGGTAGTTACTGTTGCGATTGCCAAGCCTGTAGCTACAGTAGTTCCTAAATAAATATGGTTATCTTCTTTTGTCTTATCCTTAAATACAGATAATGATTCTCCAGTGAGGATAGATTCATTTACAGAAAAATCATTTGAATGTACTATAATGCCATCTGCTGCAACTGAAGTACCTTCTTCAACAATCAAACTATCTCCTACAACTATTTCTTCACTTTTTATTTCTTCTTCTTTTCCATTACGAATCACTTTACACTTTGGTTGTGCAAAATCTTTAAGCTTTTCTAATGCGTTTTTGCTTCTTGAGTATTGAAATAATGATATCGATACTTGAAAAATGATTGCTGCTACCAGAAAAAAGCCATCATTTGTTTTACCGCTTATAAAATAAATAAGTGCTGCAATTAGAAGTAAAATTATCATTGGTTCTTTTGCAATCCGTTTAATTGTACTTAACAAAGTATTCTCTTTTTTGTAATCTAGCTTATTTAGGCCATACTTTTCCCTGGAAAGAATTACTTCTTTATCTGTTAATCCATTTATATTAAAATTATTTACAGGCATATTTGAATTGCTTTTAGGGATGGTTTATTTATTATTTGCTTCGTTAGTACATTATATTTTGAAGTTAGATATACGTATCATTTAATTTTTAAGTAGTTTGAACTCCAAACAGATACCCTACTAAAGCAGACATCCCCATTGCAATGGTTCCCCAAATGCAAATTCGTGCAACGGCTTTTAAAGTATGTGATCCACCCGCTTTAGCAGCTAATACGCCTGAGAAAGCTAAAAAGAGTATTGAAAAACCATATTGATAAAATACCATTTCTTTTATCGGCGCAAAAATGGCAACCAGAAGAGGTAACAAACCTCCAATAATAAAGGATACTGCCGATGCGAAAGCAGCAATTAATGGATTAGCCTGTGTGATTTCATTTATTCCTAGTTCATCGCGCGCATGGGTTTCAAGAGCATCATGAGCTGTCAATTCGATAGCAACCTGTCTGGCTAATTCTTTATCTAATCCTCTTTGAATATAAATATCCGTTAATTCTTCCAGTTCTTCTTCAGGCTGGGTTTCAAGGGCTGTTTTTTCTTTTTTTAAATCAGCTGCTTCTACATCAGATTGGGAACTGACTGAAACATATTCGCCAGCAGCCATAGAAAGAGCACCAGCAACTAAACCTGCAATTGCAGCAAGGAAAATAGGCTCTCTGGTTGTACTCGCCGCCGCAACACCAATTGCCAAGCTGGTTGTGGATAAAATACCATCATTGGCACCAAGTACAGCTGCCCTTAGCCAGCCACTTCTGTTAATATGATGATTTTCAACATGCATAGTTCTAGTTTTTATTTTTGTTTAATCCAGTCTGGATCTTTAGTGGTTTTTTCAAAACCTCCAAAATTAGTCTTCAATAACTGTCTTATTTGTAATGCTGTTTTATTTCGGGTAGCGTTTTTCCATTCATTAAAATCATAAATATAAATTTGTTGAGCATTAGGATTAGTTGTAAATGCTATTCGGGATATTAAGAATTTATATTGTTTTATTTGCTGAGAAACATGACGATTAGGCACTACAATGAGTATTGTTTCCCAATCTAGATAATTCTTAGGAATATCCTCACGGTCTTTTAACCCTAAAAATTCAAGAAAAGCTACTATTTTTTGGTCATTAAGTTTGTGTATGTTTAAATCTACTACTTTTAAAAGGCTATGAAGCTTTGCTTCATCTAGGATAAGACTCATGATATAATATACTATTTTTTATATAAAATTACATTAACCAAGTATAATATAATGGTTTAGGGAGGATAGAATGATTCTAAATTTTATAGTTTTGTTTTTGTGTTTAAATAGTTGGTTATAAAGTGATTAAATTTATTTTGTCAGCAATAATCACAGCGGGGATTTATGAAGCCGCTGTGGATTATAACTGATTTCTGCAAACACATTGATGTTGTTGCTACCTAATTTCAGAGTGTCTAATTTCACCGCCAGTAGTACCTGTTTGTTGGGCAAAGTATAAAACTACAAGACAGTATGCAATTATAGCATACCCAATGTAATTTGCATATGATTTCTTTTTCCAATTGCTCCATAAAGCTAGTATTGAGGTTATACCTAATATATAAGATAATAGGGCAAAAACTTCCGCTTTTTCTTCATGTTCGTGAATTAAACTTTTAGAAATTCCGTCAATTTGTTTTACTACATCCTCAGCTCCCTCGCCTGTAGTTATAGCAGCAAATGTTGTTATAGCTCCCAGAATAAAAATACAATAAGCGGTTCTTTTTACAATTTCTGATTTTACAGTAAATCCACCAATGAGAACCAATAAGCCTACGATTGGTATAATAATCGGCAAGTGATTCAATACTAAATGATAATGCGCTCCGTTCATAATGTTTTGTTTTAAGTTATTAATTTTTATTTATTTTTCATCAATAGGGTATAAGCTCCATTGGTAATCAATTTTTTGTTTTTAAGTTTTTCAGGGTTTAGAATCTCCAAATAGCCATTTTCTTTGGCTCTAAATGAAAGAGCTATTGTAATAATTTGCACCTGATTATTGGTTATATCTGGAACAGCATCAATGGGTAGGTTAGTGGCTTCGTATGAGCCATAGCCAATCAGGGCAATTATAATAAGCCCTACGATGAGTTTATTCCTCACGGAAAACTCAATTATTTTAGTAAGCATAAGTTTGTTTTATTAATCGTCGTTATAAAAAATAAGGAATAGCAAAGACACACGCCATTAGATGTGAAAGTTTTTAAGCCAATAAAAAACGATTAACAGTTTCTGGGTGGCTGCCAGATAGACGAAAGTGAAATAGAAGAATAGGAAAAAGAATATGTATATAAAATTTCTTTTTTATACTTAAAATTGACTTTTTGTATTGTTTTATATTCTTGTATTAGTGGATAAAAGACAACTGAGGATATATTAGTATGTGATTTAAAAGGTAATTTCATATCCTTATCATAATCAGCATCAAATACATGTTGCGCCTGGTAATGAATATGTAAAAAGTTCAAAATAGTCAAATTACTATTTTGCTGTTTGTGTTCCATATAATGTTCTACCAAGAGAGGTAGCTTTATTAATTCACCTAATTGAGTAATTGAGAGTAGGTAAACAGATAAAAATAATATGGATAAATATTTTTTCACAGTACAAATATACGTAATAGTCGGATGTTTTTTTTAGTAACCAATTGTTTATAAGTGTTGTAAATAGTTAAAAGAGGTTCAATAGTTTTGTCTCATCAAGAGTCTAGTTTTCGTAGCGTATATAAATTTAGTTTATTTATTTAATTGTAAATCAATAAACTAAAGAAATCGATACAATGGGTGATTTATTTAAAAGTTAAAGGGTAGTAGTGTTATCTATATAGAGCTTGGCATACATTTGATTTTCTATTCACTTTATAGTTGAGGATATAAAAAGACTTAGGTTTTAAAAAGTTTGAATCTGCAAAGAGAACTCTTATTAGAATTGAGGTTGCGCACATGTTGAAAAAAAACAAATAAGAAATCGAGAGAATAGTAGTTAAAAACAACTATAAGTGTTTGTTTTTTTTTGATGCCGAAAAAGCATCCGAATATCTTTGCAATGTCGAATTAATAAAAAATAGTACTTATGCTAAATACTAAAATGATTGGCAATAAAATTGCCGAGGCTCGAAAAAGAATAAATATTTCTCAAGCTCAGCTTTCTCAGCGGCTATTCATAAGTTCTCAGGCGGTAGGAAAGTGGGAGCGTGGTGAATCAATGCCAGATATCACTACTTTTAGCCGTCTGGCAGAAATTCTGGGTGTCGATCTTAATTATTTTTCAGAGCATTCCCAATCTGAAACGACTGAAACAGTAATCGATGCGTCTATTGTTAAACAATCTGATGAATTGCAATCCTCATCTATTAAAGAGGAGAAAAAGATTAAGTGGGATTTGTCAGATGGTAACTGGATAGAAGCTGACTTTTCCGGATTGAAAAACCTGCATGAAAAATTCAGTTCCTCCAACATGCAGCGTTGCTTTTTCATTGGTTCAGATTTGTCTGGTCTTCTTCTAAAGAATAATAATGTTGATGGCTGTGATTTCTCAGATTCTGACATCAGCAATAGCCAGATTCAGAAATCCAATTTACACAAAAATTTATTTAAGGGATGCAGTCTGAAAGAGGCAGAATTTTCTACTAGTTATATTATGGGATGTAATTTCTCTGGAGCAAATCTTACCAGAGTGAATTTTCTAAAAAATAATCACGTTGATACTTGTGACTTTTCAGGTTCGGATATTAGCAGCAGTCACATTCAGGGCTCTAGCTTAGCCAATACTATTTTTAAAGACTGTTGCCTTAAAGAAACGGAGTTTTCAAGAAGTAGTGTCATGAGGTGTGATTTTTCTGATGCCAATTTTTCTGGACTGGCCTTTAAATCTGGAGCTTTTGGGAAGAATACAATTGTAAATGTTATTTGGAATCACACTTCTTTTACAGCAATGGAGATTGAAGATATAGTTTTTGAGGGTAGATTAGAAGACTGTTATTTTGAAAACTGTACCTTTAAAAGAGTAACATTCCAGAATGCTGTACTTACGAACACTTTCTTTAAAAATAATAATTTGAAACGGGTTAAGTTTGTAGACTGTCAAGCAGATCAAATGACCTATGAGTTTCTGAAAAGTGGAAGCGCGGATTTGACGGGTATCAAATTATTAACACCCTAAAGAAGATTTTTACAAAATAGCTTAATGAGAATTAACTATCAATATGAGTTTGGTGAAGAAAACCTGTAGCATCTTAATAAAAGGAAAAAAAAATGCTAAATCTTTCGATTTAGCATTTTTTTTAGAGCGTATTTTTCCTGAATCTTTTTGATTGTTTTTTTGTTTAACTAGTTTACCAACATTTGCCTCCTATCTGTATCAGAGGACATTTAATGGTTTGGTAAGATTTACTATTTAAGTGTGGGTGATAAAGCCTCATTTGTTATTGATAATTTTGGAAATTTCACCAAAGGTGTCGACAAAAGGGATTATGGGATCTAACTATATGATTTATCTTTTAGGAGTTCTAAATCTTTTAATCCATAACTAATAAAGGCTATTGCTTTCCAATTCAGAAGAAGTAAAATAATTTCTTTTAGATTATAGATTAAAGCCGAACTAGTAATAGTTCGGCTTTTTTTATGCGAAAAAACTATTCTAGAACTATTTTTTTAATTGTTTCATTAATGTTTTTTTATTAGGAAAAATTAGATTTAATTTGCCGAAAACTAACAAATAAATATGAAAAAAATTTTAGGAACAGGATTAGTGATTTTATCATTATTCTTTGCAGGATGTAGTAGCGATAGTGGCGATGATACTAATGACGCAAACAATGCTAATAATGCAAACAATCAGGCTAGCTCAATTACTGCAAGTATTAATGGTGCTGCCTGGACAGGTAAGGTTAATAGCGTAACATTAATTCGTGCAACAAGTACAAAAGAGCAACGTTTTGATATAAGTGCTCAGGATGCATCACAATTATTGTCTTTGACATTTTCTAGCGAATTAACGACTGATAATGGGATGCCTGTGCGTACTTATTCTTTTGATGAAGAAAGCGAAACAAGCGATGCATTATTTATAAATACGTATTTAATAGGGAATAGTACTTATACTGAGCATGCTCCTAAAATAGGGAAAATAACAGTTACCTCTATTGATAAAGAAAAGAAAACTATTTCGGGAACATTTAGTTTTACTGCTATAAAAGCTGGTTCGTTGCAAAATCAAATTGTAACTCCAGAAACGGTAGAAGTTAGCAAAGGTGTTTTTACAAATTTATCTTATAAGGTAATTACGATAGATTAATTATTCTAAAAGCATAAAAAAACCGAGTCATTTCTGGCTCGTTTTTTTTATGCTTTATACTTTTTAAAATTCAATGTATTCGTCTTCTGGATTTCTTATGATTATTGCTCCAACCGTAATTATCATTTCATCTTTAGAGGCAGTAGTTTTCTTTAAATTTATTTTAATTTTTGGGTTATGGGTAAGTTTTAATTCTACATTATCATAAGTAAGATAAGATACTTGTAATATATCTCCTTTTTTTGCCTTTATAGAGAATTTACCATCAAAAGCAGTATGCATACTTCTTCCTTTTATCTTTATAGTTGCTCCAGGCATTGGTAGTTTTTCTTCGTCATAAACGGTTCCTGTATATGTAATCTCGTCTTTATCATCGGCAGAAATCGTGTCGTTGGGGAGTTTTATATCGGTTTGTTCTGTTTTTATAGCTTCTTGTGCTTTTACACTTTGATTTCCTAATCCTAAGAAAGTAATTACAGACGCGGCAGCTATCATCCAGAAAGAATTTTTTTCTTTTGGAACCATAATATTGCGGTTAAGCTGTGTGTTATTAAAACGTCCACATAAGCTATTATTCTTGGTATATGCTATAAGAATTTCTCTATCTGATGCTTTTGTAAAATCAATCACATTTTTCTGGCAGTTGCTACAAAATCTACCTTTTTCGGTTGGTGTCATTTCTAGCCAGTTTTCGTGACAAGGTTTTGGAATTGATATTTTGATATTATTTTTCATTTTAATTTTAATTTGAATTAAATTTTCATCAGACAAATAATATTATGGAGTACATTTTTTGTGTGTGCCTAGCTTTTGTGAGTTTTATAAATGTATTTAATCATCTTCTGTTTTTGCTGTAACGACTTCTCCTATAAAATAATAATTTTTCATTATTGGTTTAATTTTAATATCATTTTCAAGTTTAAATTCGGTGGTTAAAAAATCTTCATGTTGAAATATTAAAACTGCTCCTTTTTTTGCCTTTATTGTAAACTCTCCGTCAAAATTAGTTTTGGTTTCAATTTTGGTTCGTTTTACTTTAACATTAGCATCTGTTATTGGGTTATTTTGAGAATCATATAAAGTTCCTGTATAGGTTATGAGGTCTTTTTTAGACTTAACCTTTATATTGTTTTTAAGTTGTTTGCGGTCTGTTTGTTCTGTTTTTGCCTTTTCTTGTGCTCTTATTATTTGATTTCCTAATCCTAAAAATGCAATTGCTGATGCTGCAGCAATCATCCAGATTGATTTTTTTTCTTTAGGAATTATCATTTTTCTATTAAGTTGTGTACTATTAAAACGTCCACATAAGCTATTATTCTTGGTATATGCTATAAGAATTTCTCTATCTGATGCTTTTGTAAAATCAATTACATTTTTCTGGCAATTGCTACAAAATCTGCCTTTTTCGGTTGGTGTCATTTCTAGCCAGTTTTCGTGACAAGGTTTTGGAATTGATATTTTGATATTATTTTTCATTTTAATTCAAATTAAATTTTCATCAAACCCATAATGTTATGTAGGCACATTAGCTGTTTAAAGATGCAATAAATATGACATATACACTTCTTTTTGTTCCAGATTGCTTTTACGAGTTTAAAAATAGGGATTAATTGATTAAGGATCTGAATATTTTTTTAAATGATTAAAATTTTATAGAGGTTAATGTCAAATTATCTTGTCAAGATTAATAAGAACTTGACTCAGGTTATCTTAGGGTTATACTATTTTATCCGATGTTGTTTTTAGTGCATTCTTTTAGCTAAAACATTGGTTTCCATTATTTTTTATTCTTTTTATTTGTAGCAAATCAGACATAAATAGTCTTTCCTTTTTCTAACTTTAAAAACCATAATTATGTATTCAGAATTTTTAGTTTCAATACTTTTATTTGTTGTTTCAATGGTATTAATGCTTTTTCCACCAAAAAGAATTAATCGCTTTTATGGTTATCGAACTAAAAAATCGATGAAGAATATCGAGAATTGGAATTTTTCAAATCATTTTGCCTCTATTGCAATTTTTGTAATCTCAGTTGGTAATATTATAGGGTTTTGTGTTGCGTCTTTATTTGTAGATGGAGTAAATAAAATTGTTTTTGCTGTAATTTTATTAGCTGAATTGGGATTGGTTTTTCTTATTACTGAAAGAAAATTATCTGAATATGAAAAAATAAGTAAATAGGATGACATCTATTTTATTTTTTAAAAAAATGAAAGCACTATCATTGGTAGTGCTTTTTTGTATATCGGGATATTCACAAGAAGTTTTTACATATGAGAAAGAGATCAGTGAAATCGGAAAATATGACTCTACTGAGATTGAAATCGAACAAACCGAAGAAAAAATAAAACTTTATGGAACTTTAATTTGTCCTAAAACAGAATTTGATAAAGTAGTAATTATTATACCAGGTTCAGGTAAAGATTCCAGGAATAGTCATTATATTTTGGTAGAAGAGTTATTGAAGAATGATATTGCCGTTTTTAGATATGACGAAAGAGGTGTTGGGAAATCTGAGGGTAAATATAACATGGTTTCTTATTGTATATCTGACAAGATAAATGATGTTATTTATGCAATTGAACATATCAAAAGTTTACCATTCTTAAAAGATAAAAAAATTGGTGTAATTGCACATAGTGAAGGTGGTTTAGCAAGTATTGGAGCAATTGAAAAAGGAACAAATGTTGATTTTTTAGTCCAATGGGCCACACCAGTAGAAAAGCATGGAGCTTTCTTAAAATACCAAGTAAAAACTGGAGTAAATTTACAAGAGAGGAATCTTCAATATACAGATTTAGAAACTAAACTCGAGGTTATGGACTTGATCCATAAGATGGTAGAAGAAAATAAAAATGATGCTAACGATTTATTAAGAGAGAAAATTAAAATTTCTTTAAAAGAAAAAGGCTTTAAGAAAAAACAATTCGAATGGTATATTTCTTTTCCTACCTATTTAGATTTATTAAGAAAGAACTACGAAGACACGTACAGAGCTCTTAAAACACCTACACTTTATATAATTGGAAGCAACGATAAATTTGTAGATCCAGTATCGAATATCAATATTTTAAAAAGCTTTGACAATGATAATATTGAAATAAAACTTTTTAATAACCTCAATCACTATTTGACTTATGGTGAAATAAAAGCAATGAATTTTCATTTATATGAAATAGATAATTTGGCGTTAGTAGAGATTATTACTTGGATTAAAAAGATTTAGTCATTTTTTTCTTAAAATAAAATAGGTGATTTTAAGTTGAATATTTGGTCTTTTATCCTTTAGAGAAAATAAAAAGCAAAGTAATAGTGTAAATAATTTTATAGCTTAAAATTAAATTATAAAGGCAAATAATATTGTGATGACAGCATTTTTACATTCGTATTTTACCGTATTTATGAGAGAAATCTATTTTCGGGAACTAAAAAATACGGTTGAGGTCCAAAAAATGATTCTTCGGTAGTTTTAGAAAGAATCTAAACAAATAATTAAGGAACTTTACTTCTATAATTATTTAATTGATATATTATGACTTCACCACTTACTATTATTGCAGCTACAAATTTTTCCGATATAGCAAATAACGCTGTTGCTTATGCAGCGGGACTTGCAAAAGCCACAAGTGCCAAGCTTGTTTTGTTTAATTCCTTCTCTTTGGGGTTACATAGCTCTAATGCCCATATTACTGCGGAAGCTATGCAAAAGCAAATTGAGAAAGCTACCGAAAAGCTAGAGACTTTTGGAAAAGAAATTTCAGATCTTTATGCTATCGAAGTAAGTTGTTTTTGCAAATATTCTTTTTTAGAAGATCAGCTTACATCAATAATTGAAGATACTAATGCTGAACTAGTTGTCATGGGAATGGCAGAACGGTCTTTTGAGCAGGAATTATTAGGAAATTCGACAACATCGGTAATAAAGAACTTAAATATACCAGTATTGGCAGTTCCTAAAAATGCTAGTTTCCAAAACATACAAAAAATTCTTTATGCTTGTGATACTTTAAGTTTCTCTTCAATAAAAAGATTTAGTTGGTTAAAAGAGATTGTAGGTAATCTGGGAGCTGAATTAGAGTTCTTTAGCGTAGACGAAAAAATAGATAATCTTAAGCTAGAGCAAGGGGTACAGCTATTAAATTCATCGCTTGAAGAAGAGTTTAAAGAAGTTAAATATATTTATAAGACTGTGAAGTCTAATGCAGTAATTAATGAGATCCAAAAAGAAATCAAGAATTATAATGCAGATATTTTGGTAATGGTACCACAAAGGTATGGTTTTTGGGATTCTTTAGTTCATAAAAGTAAAACCAGAATCATGGCAGCAGGTTTAGATATCCCCCTATTATCTTTTCCTAATTTCTGATGATATTTTTATTTCATATAAAAAACTAAGAAATAACAACATAATCGATTAAAAATGAATGCAACAATTACGGCTATAGGTGGCTTTGTACCGAGTTCTATACTAAGTAATGAGATGATATCTAAAACGGTTGACACAACTGTGGAATGGATTGAAAAAAGAACTGGAATAAAAGAGCGTAGATTAGCTACTAGCAAAGACCAAGCAACGTCAGACCTTGCTTGTGCTGCAATTGAAAATTTATTGCAAAACTATGATGTTGACCCAAAGGAAATAGATGGATTATTAGTAGCTACAGCAACTCCAGACCATCTTTTGACTCCTACAGCAAGTAAAGTATGCGAAATAAGTGGACTTACTAATGCTTTTGGTCTTGATCTTAACGCTGCTTGTAGTGGCTTTTTGTACGCGCTAGAAGTGGGTACTGCCATGATTGAAAGTGGTAGATATGAAAAAATCATTGTGGTTGGGGCAGATAAAATGAGCTCAATTGTAGATTACGAAGATCGCAATACCTGTATTCTTTTTGGAGATGGGGCAGGGGCAGTTCTTCTGGAAAAAACAGATTTAGAATACGGAATGATGAAAAGCATCTTGCGTACAGACGGTAGCGGAACATCTGCCTTATTAGTTCCTGGAGGTGGTTCTAAACTTCCTGCTACTATGGGAAGTATTGTAAACCGAGATCATTATATTAAGCAAGAAGGGGCTTTTGTGTTTAAAAGAGCTGTGGAATCGATGAGTAGTGTTTCTCAAGATGTTCTTGCTAGTAATAATTTAAGTGTAGAAGATATTGATTGGGTTGTACCACATCAGGCTAATCTAAGAATTATTAACGCTGTAAGCGAAAGTTTAAATATTGGTACAGAAAAGGTTAAGGTGAATATAGATAAATATGGTAATACAACATCTGCAACCATACCGTTATGTCTTTGGGATTTTGCTGCTGATTTTAAGGAAGGGCAGAACATATTAATTACCACCTTTGGAGCTGGTTTTTCGTGGGGAGCGACTTGTATAAAATGGGGAGTTATGCGAAAACAGAAAACTGTAAAGTCTTCAAAAAACGATAAAAAATCAGAATATGCTTTAACACATTAATAGAGATTTCAATTACTTTAATAATTTTCCTAACACAACAACTGTTCTTACTTATTAGCTTATGAATTCAAAAACACAAAATAAAACTAATGGTAAGAACTTTTTCTATAAATATTATAGGATTATTGTAATACCAGTTGTTTTTTTAGTGTACTTGTCTTCTTATTTTGTTTTAAATCCTTACAGAAGTTATGGACAAGATTCTTTATGGGATTTAGATTGGACTCTTGATATATTCTTGATTTTAGCGTATTGTGCAATCCTTACTGAATTAAGTCTTTTTGTAGGGCGTACTCTAAATCACTGGATTAGTTGGGAACAAAAGCCTATTTTTAGGGCTTTTGTGCAATTTTTGTTTCTCATTATAGGTAACATTCTTTTAAATTATTTGTTTTCTTTTTTATGGCAATTTTTTTATCCCTGGACTCCGTTAAAAGAAAGTGAACTTCTGATTATATGGCAGTCAAATTTGATGGCAGCTATATTGTCACTTTTCATAAGTTTTATTCATACTAGTATATTTTTGCTTAATCGATGGCGCGTCACTTTGGATGAGGCTGCGGAGCTCAAAATTAAGGCTTCTCAGCTGCAAGAAGCTGTAACCCGCTCAGAGTTAGAGTCTTTAAAACTACAGCTTGATCCCCATTTTACGTTTAATAATTTTAGTACTCTTACCGAATTAATTCACGAAGATCCACTATCGGCAGCTTCATTTTTAGAGAATATCACAAAGGTTTATCGCTATATGATTTCTAACCTTAATAAAGACACTATTACGGTAAGAGAAGAAATTGAATTTTTAAATGCTTATTTTTATCTTTTAAAAAAACGCCTTGGTGATAAGGTTGAATTGAAAATACAAGTAAATATGACTTGTCTAGATTTTCATTTACCACCTTTAACACTGCAATTACTGGTAGAAAATGCTGTAAAACATAACGTAGCTACGTTGTCTAATCCGCTTATAATTTCTATTTATTCGGATGTTGGAGATGTTGTTGTAAGGAATAATTTGCAGCCTACATCTGGTAAAAGCTTTGTTTCTACAGGTGTTGGGAATAAAAATATTGAATTTAGATATAAAATATTATCTGATCGAATGCCTGTTTTTTCTGAGTCTAACGGGTTCTATTGTGTTCGTTTACCTTTAATATAATAATATGAAAATTTTAATTGTAGAAGATGAAAGTATCAATGCCAATCGTCTTAAAAGATTATTAGAAGAATTGGAGCCAGATTGCAAAATTCTGGATATTATAGATACGGTTCAAGGTACAGTAACATGGCTAAATACTAATGTTATGCCTGATTTAATTACTATGGATATTCGTTTGGCAGATGGTATTAGCTTTTCTATTTTCGAAGAGGTAAAAATTACTTGTCCTATTATATTTACCACTGCTTATGATGAATATGCGGTGAGAGCTTTTAAGGTAAATAGTATTGATTACTTAATGAAACCGATAGAAAAGAATGAACTTCAAGATGCTTTGACTAAATTTAAGACTTTAGCAAAAACGAATCATAACACCGAAGATATTGCAGGGATTTTAAAGAAATTTGTTCATAAACCTTCCTTTAGATTACGTTTTTTAGTCACTTATCGTGATGGATATAAAAGCGTGGTTGTTACCGATATTGACTTTATATATTCGGAATTTAAAACGTCGCATCTTTTTCTTAAAAACGGTACTATTATAGCGATTCCGCAAACAATGGAAGAGCTTGAGGAAGAACTCGATCCAGATATTTTTTTCAGAGCCAACAGGCAATTTTTTATACGGGTAGAAAGTATAAAATCTATTTCGAATTACTTTAATGCCAAGCTTAAAATACTACTTTACGGAGATTCGGAGCGTGAGGTAATCATTAGCCGAGAAAAAGCTCCTTTTTTTAAGCAATGGATGGATCGCTAATACACTTAAAATTAGGTATAACTTACTAGTTTTATAGATACTACTCTTTTTTATTTCGGGAACTATTTATCATTTATTCAATGATTATTTAGTCTGTCTGCATTACAAATCCAAAAAACAAATTCAATTTTATTTTTTCATTGTAAATCAAACTAATAGTTCGAAAACGGATTGTAAAGACAAATAGCATAAACATTGCCCACGCTTTCAACCGTTGGAACGCAATGCATTATCGCAATCTGTACTGCATGGTTGAAACCTTGGGCTTGGTTCTTTTTTCCTTTGGTAACCTACGTATTCGTTTCAGTATTGAAAAATTACGGTTGGGTAATCTTCTAATAATTTAAGAGGGGTTTGGGTTGTTATTTTGTCGTCAAATTCGATGTATTCATTCAAAACGAAATAAAATGACAAAACAGTTTTTCCAAAATAATAAAACACTCAGCAAAATGGTAGTTTTATTGATTATCATTAGCTTTTCTTCGTGTGGAAAAGGTGGGGCAGAAGCTTTAGAAGCTCCAAAACCAGAAGTAGATTTTTTTCAGGCTAAATCTATGACAGGTGAAGTTGAAAAAAAATACCCGGGAATTATCGAAGGTTCAGTTAATGTAGATATAAAACCTCAGGTTTCAGGATATCTTGAAGCAATTTATGTAAAAGAGGGAGAGTATGTAAGCAAAGGACAATCACTTTTTAAAATTAAAGCAGATGTTTTTGTAGAGCAAGTTAATAATACTCGTGCTGCATATAAGAGTGCTTTGGCAAATCTTGCAAACGCCAAATTAGAGATTGAAAAGATTAAACCTCTTGTGGATGCTAAAGTATATTCGGATATGCAATTAAAAACTGCACAGGCCAATTATGAAGCAGCAGTAGCGCAAGCAGCTCAGGCAAAATCGGCTTTGGGATCTTCACAACTTAATGCTGATTTCTCTTTGATTAAAGCACCGGTAAGCGGTTATATTAGCCGTATTCCTAATCGTGTAGGTAATCTGGTTACTCCAACAGATGCTGTTCCATTAACTATTCTTTCTGAGATTAATACTGTATTTGTGTATTTCTCTTTGAGCGAATCTGATTATTTGTCTTTTTCAAAAGATTCACAATTAAACCAATCTGTAAGTTTGATCTTGGCAGACGATAGTTTGTATGAACATCAGGGAAAACTAGAAGTTGCCAGCGGTAATATTGATCGTACTACAGGAACTATTGCATTAAAAGCAATTTTTCCAAATCCAAAAAAACAATTACGATCAGGAGGTTCAGCAAGAGTTGTATTAAATAGTAGTTTGTCTTCGGTAATTAGTGTTCCAATGGCAAGTGTAAAAGATATTCAGGATAAATTTTTTGTTTATGTTTTAAGACAAGGCAACAAAGTAGCGATGGTTCCTATTGAAATTACTGGTAGTGCAGGTGCAAATTATTTTGTAAAATCTGGTGTAAAATCAGGGGACAAGATTGCATTAAATACTATCGATGCACTTTATGATAATATGGAAGTAGTTCCAAAAGTAGCTGCAAAAGCGCTAAGCAATAAATAAATTTCGGTTTTAATATAAAATAACATTTTCCATGTTAAAAAAAATAATAGACAGGCCTGTACTGGCTACAGTTATCTCCATTGTATTGGTGATATTAGGTGTCATAAGTCTTACAAGATTATCGGTAACAAGGTTTCCAGATATTGCACCACCAACAGTAATGGTAAGTGGTACTTATCCCGGAGGAAATAGTGAAACCGTTATTCGTTCTGTAGTGACACCACTAGAGGAACAAATAAACGGGGTTGAGAATATGCAGTATATAAAATCTACTGCGAGTAATGATGGATCTTTTTCTATCAGTGTAATTTTTAAACAAGGTGTCGATCCTGATCAGGCTGCGGTAAATGTGCAAAACAGAGTACAGCAAGCAACACCAAAATTGCCGCAAGAAGTTATCAGAATGGGGCTTACGACCTCAAAGCAGCAAAATAGTATGATTGTTATTTTTAATCTTTATACAGATGATAATAACAAATACGATGAATTGTTTTTGCAAAATTATGCCAACATTAACTTGGTTCCGCAAATAAAGCGAGTTCCGGGAGTAGGTCAGGTTCAGATTTTTGGACAAAAAGATTACTCTATGCGAGTTTGGCTTGATCCACGCAAAATGGCAAATGCGGGCTTAGTACCTTCAGATATAAGTCAGGCAATTGCAGATCAAAGTTTAGAGTCGGCTCCGGGAAAATTAGGAGAAGAATCAAAGTCGGCTTTAGAGTATGTTATCAGATATAAAGGAAAGAAAAATAAGCCAGAGCAATATGAAAATATTGTAGTTAAAACAGATGGGAATAATATTTTAAGACTTAGAGATGTAGCGAGAGTAGAATTTGGTTCAATTTCTTATAGTGGAGACAATAAATCTAGCGGAAAAAACGCCGTTACAATGGCGATATTACAAACATCGGGTTCGAATGCAAACGACATTGAAATCGGGATTAATAAAGAAGTAGAACGTTTATCTAAATCTTTTCCTCCAGGTATTAAATACGTTAACGTAATGAGTACCAAAGAAAGACTTGACGAAGCAACAGGACAGGTAAAATCGACATTACTAGAAGCTTTTATTCTGGTTTTTATAGTAGTATTTATATTCCTGCAAGACATTCGCTCGACGATTATCCCAGCTATTGCAGTTCCGGTAGCAATTATAGGAACGTTTTTCTTCCTGCTCGTATTTGGATTCACCATAAATATTCTAACACTTTTTGCTTTAGTTCTTGCGATTGGTATTGTGGTCGATGATGCCATTGTGGTGGTTGAGGCTGTGCATAGTAAGATGGAAGAAGATTCTGGGCTTTCCGCCAAAGAAGCTACTCATAGCGCCATGACAGAGATTACAGGAGCTGTTGTATCGATAACACTGGTAATGTCGGCAGTATTTATTCCGATTGGATTCATGACAGGATCATCAGGGATTTTCTACACGCAGTTTGCTTATACACTTGCTATTGCAATTATCATTTCGGCAGTAAATGCACTTACGCTTACACCAGCATTATGTGCACTTTTGTTAAAGAACGACCATAATGGTAAACATGAAGGGAATGATCATAAATCAGGATTTAAAGAACGTTTTTTCGTAGGATTCAATACAGGGTTTAACAACTTAACGGGTAAATACATTAAAGGAGTTCGTTTTCTTATAGGCAGAAAATGGCTTGCAGGAGGATTAGTTGTTGGGATAAGTACTATTGCTATCGTAATGATGATGTCTACACCTAAAAGTTTTGTGCCAATGGAAGATGATGGCTTTATGCTTTACAGTTTATCGATGCCTCCAGGAACAGCATTAGATCGTACTACTGCAGTAGTTGAGAAGATTGAAAAAGAGCTTTCGACAGTAGAAGCTATTGATAATAATACCAGTATTACAGGTTTTAACATTCTTAGTAATAGTGCCAGTCCTGCGTATGGTTTAGGGTTTATAAAATTAAAGCCTAAAAAAGACAGAGGAGCGGTAAAGGATATTGATGAAGTATTAAATATGGTTACAGGCAAATTATCGGGTATAAAAGAAGGTTCGATCATGGTACTCAGAATGCCTCCTGTAGAAGGATTTGGTGTAACAAGTGGTGCCGAGATTGTACTTCAGGACAGAACAGCACGTGATCCGGCTACATTAAAAGCAATGACTGATAAAGTGATTGGGCAAATTATGCAACAACCAGGAGTACAATACGCCTATACTACATTTAGAGCAGATTATCCGCAGTTTGAACTAGAAGTAGATGAGGAGAAAGCTAGCCAAATGGGAGTTAACATACGTGAACTTTTAAATAATATCCAGACTTATTTTGCAGGAGATCAGTCGGCGGATTTTACAAGATTCGGAAAGTTTTACCGAGTTAATGTTAAGGCTGATGGTATTTTTAGAACAGACCAAGATGCGTTTAACGAAATATTTGTTAGAAATGCAAAAATGGAAATGGTACCAGTAAAATCTCTTGTAAAGCTTCATAAGGTTTATGGACCAGAATCTGTAAACCGTTACAACCTTTACAACTCGGTTAATATTACTGCGGTAGCCTTACCAGGATTTAGTAATGGAGAAGTTATGGGTAATCTGGAAAAAGTTCTGGATAAACTCCCATCTGATTATAGTTATGAGTGGACAGGATTAAGTCTTGAAGAAAAAGAGGGAGGGAATCAGACTATTGCCATATTTGGGTTATGTCTTCTATTTGTTTTCTTTTTATTAGCTGCACAGTACGAAAGTTATTTATTGCCTCTTGCAGTATTGCTTTCTATCCCAACAGGTATATTAGGAGCTTTTGCGGGAGTTAAAGCAGTAGGGCTTGATAACAACATTTATGTTCAGGTTGGTTTAATTATGTTGGTCGGGCTTTTGGCCAAAAATGCTATTCTTATTGTAGAATTTGCGCTTCAAAGACGTTATGCAGGTCTATCTATTACAGAAGCGGCTATCGAGGGAGCCAGATCGAGATTAAGACCTATTATCATGACATCTCTAGCTTTTATTGCGGGTATGATTCCTCTGATGTTTGCCACAGGAGGAACAGCAGTAGGAAACAGATCTATAAGTGTAAGTGCTGCTATAGGAATGTTTAGTGGCGTTGTTTTGGGAGTTTTTGTAATTCCGTTACTTTTTATACTATTTCAATATTTACAAGAAAAAGTATCGGGTAAGAAGATTGTAATTAAAAATATAAAAGAATAATAATGAGAGTACTATATAAAATTGGAATTTCTTTATTTGCGGGTGTTTTGCTAACATCCTGCGTAGTAGGGAAAAAATATTCTCGCACAGATTTAAATGTTCCCGAAAAATATCGTGAAGAAGTAACACTAACCGGAGATACTATTTTGCATCCTTGGAAGAATTACTATAAAGATCCATTGTTGGTTGATTTGATAGAGAAAGCCCTCGTTAAAAATAACGAGGTGCTTATCGCCATAAAAAGCATGGAGCAGCTAGACCTTAATTACAAACAAGCAAAATTAGGTCTATTGCCAACGTTAGATTTTGATGCAAATGCGAGTCGCAGTTATCAGTCTAAAAACTCACTTAATGGTTCTTTGAGCGCACAGTTTACCAGTAAGGATTATATGGACGATTATAATGCCAATATTCAGTTGTCTTGGGAAGCAGATATATGGGGGAAAGTAACGATGCAGAAAAGAGAGGCAAAAGCCAATTATTTTGCTCAAAAAGAGAATCTTTCAGCTTTAAAAACCAGAATTATTGTTCAGGTTGCGCAATCGTATTATAATCTTTTAGGATTGGATGAACAACTTAAAATTGCACAGAAAAACATCGAATTAAGTGATAACACTTTAAAGATGATGAAGATGCAATATAATTCGGGAGCAATTAGTTCCTTGGCGCTTTATCAGACTGAAGCTCAGAAAAAAACAGCTGAGTTATTGGTTCCTTTAGCGAAAGCAAATATTGCGGTTCAGGAAAATGCATTGCAAATTTTATGTGGAGAATATCCGGATAGCATATTACGATCTGGAAATCTGGAAGTAGCAGAATTTGATGTTGTTTTGCCTTCAGGGATTCCAGCATCACTTTTGAGCCGAAGACCAGATGTAAAAGCTGCCGAATACGCTGTTATGTCTGCTAATGCTAAAACAGGATTGGCAAAAGCTACTATGTATCCAACACTGAGTTTGAGACCTTCAATCGGAAAAAATTCATTTGAGTTTGATACTTGGTTTAATTTTCCAGGTTCAGTTACTAAAACTATTGCAGCTAATTTAGCACAACCAATATTTAGAAAACGTGCTTTAAGAACTGCTTATGAAGTTGCGATTATAGAACAGGAAAAAGCAGTTATTCAGTTTAAGCAATCGTATATAACTGCTGTTGGAGAAGTAAATGATGCCATGTCTCAATTAAAATATGCCGATGAACGCATGGAACTTGCGACTGAAAAAGCAGTTTCTTTAGATAAAGCAACTTCTGATGCGACATTGCTATATAAAAGCGGTATGGTAACTTACCTAGATGTTATTGTTGCCCAAAATGGTGCTTTACAAAATGACTTAGATGTTGTTAGTATAAAGTTAGAAAAACTAAATGCTGCAATAAATCTATATCGTGCTTTGGGCGGCGGAGTGCAATAGATAGTTTTAAGTAAAAAAAGAATCCATCATCTCTATAAATTATTATAAAGATGATGGATTTATTTTTCTCCTATTTTACAAGTGTTGCAGCGTGTTTTTTGGTTTTATTTGTTCAAATTTCAGATATATTAAAAACCAAATCGAATGTTATGTCGTAAATGCTTTTATAACTAAAAAATTAAATCATGAAAACGAAAAGCATTTTAGCAGCAGCATTTTTTGCATTAGTATTTGGAGCAACTTCTTTCGCTCAAAAATCAGTTATGGTTGGTGGAGCAGCAATGTATCCAAACAAAAATATTATCGAGAATGCCGTAAACTCAAAAGACCACACCACATTAGTAGCAGCAGTAAAAGCAGCTGGTTTGGTAGAAACATTAGAAAGTAAAGGACCCTTCACTGTTTTTGCTCCAACAAACGAAGCATTTAATAAATTACCAAAAGGAACAGTTGAAACATTATTGAAACCAGAAAACATTAAAACGTTGCAAAATATTTTGACCTACCATGTTGTGGCTGGAAAAATGAATGCAGCCGATATTGCCAAAGCAATAAAAATGGGTGGAGGTAAAGCAACATTAAAAACTGTAAGTGGTGGGACACTAACAGCTTGGATGAAAGGAAAAGATTTGTATATAAGCGACGAAAGCGGTAATAAAGCAAAAGTAACCATCGCAGACGTAAACCAATCAAATGGTGTAATTCACGTAATTGATACGGTATTATTACCAAAAAAATAAAAGCACTGATTGTCCCAATAATCAAAAAAAGTCCTGTATGTTGTACAGGACTTTTTTGTATTTATTAGGAATGTATAGATTTAATCTAAAGCACGTTTTGTAACGTAATAACGGTAACCAATTATTGCCATTTGCCATTTTTTGGCTTTTGTAATATCAAGTCCTCGCTTGGTAAAACTGGGTAAAATCAATTTGTTTATCTGAGCTAGAATTTTATACATAAGAGTAGGATTTTTTTCAAAGATATAAAAAAAGACTTTGTAGTGTTACAAAGCCTTCTTTCATTGGATTCTCAAATATTATTTTACTAAAAGTTTATCTATTTTGGTTAGCATTTCTTTTGCATTTGCATTTTCTGGCGAAAGAGCTAAAGCTTTTTGATAAGTCTGTTTAGAAATCTCAAGTTGACCATTATTAAAATAACTTTCGGCCAGGCTATCAAATGCATTTCCTGATTTAGGATTTTCTTTTGTATTTAATTCGAATACTTTTATAGCATCATTTATTCTTCTGTAATTCATTAGAGTATAGCCAACAACGTTTAATCGGTATTCAAAATTCCATTCAGGATGATTCTTTTTCAAGGCAAGATAATTTTGCTCAGATTTAGCAATATCTAATTTTAAAAAATCTTGTGTTGTCTTTTCATCTGCTAATAAGTAATCATCGATTAAGGTTTTATCTACAATTCCTGCTACATGATTAATTACTTGAGACTGTACATATAAATTATCATATTTATGTCCATTGGATAAAAAGATAATTGTCATATCGTTTTTAACGAACTTTCTAAAAGCAGTTTCATTACCTCCTGTAAAACCATACGAAAGAATTTTGTTTACAGGGTAAAAGTCCCATCCATATCCAAAGTTTTCATCACTTTTAGTGTATTTAAACGGCTCCCACATCGAATATTTTGTTTCCTTTTTCAAGAAAGTATTCTTATCCAGATTTTCATTCCAACGAATAAATTCTGGCAACGTTATGTTCAAACCATTAGCAGAATGACCATCAGAACCACTATTTAAAGTGTTTTTTACATACTTTTTAGTTTTACTGTCATAGTTATATCTAAACGCACTATTAGGAAAGCTTTTGCCAAAGTCTGATGAAAAATAAACACCAGATTTTACTCCTGGAAATTGATTTTTTAAGATGTATTCTTCAAAAGGTAAACCAGTTATTTTTTCAATAATCTTAGCAAGAAAAAAGTAATTGGTTTGATTGTAACTGTATTGTTCTCCTGTTGCAAATTCCATTGGTTTGGTTGATAATATTGCAATTTTTTTATCATAAGGTAAAGTAATCGGAATATCTTCGAACATTACAATATCTGGCAAACCAGAAGAATGAGACAATAAATTAGCGACTTTTATCCCTTGCCATTCTTTTGGGAGATTATCTAGATATTTTGATATTGGATCTTCTAGCGATAATTTTCCTTTTTCTATAAGTTGAAATATCCCAACATTTGTAATTAATTTTGTTGTAGAGAAAATCTTGAAAGCGGTGTTTTTATCTACTAGTTTATTATCCTCAAAAGAAGCTGTACCATAGTATTTTTCATAGATAACTTTTCCGTCTTTAATAACAGCCAGTGCCACTCCGGGAATTTCATTTATCTCGATTACTTCATTAATATAGTTATCGATTTTTTGCTTTATTTCCTTTTGATTACTATCTGCTTTTTGACCAAAACAGATGCTAAAAATGAGTAGAAATATTGAAATTAAAAATGTTTCTTTCATAGTAACAATTAAGGGGTGATGCATATATTCTTATGATTTTTTATAACAGATTAAAGAAGATTTTTTTATTTGGATTTATTTTCCTTTTCAAATTTTCGCATCTCTTTTTCAGCGTCCTTCGCTTCTTTTTCATATACTTTCATCTCTTTATTGAAAATCTTCATTTCCTGATTAAAGTTTTCCATTTCTTGATTAAATTTTCCCATTTCCTTATCGTAAATAGCTTGACGTTTTGCCATTACGGCTTCTACTTCTTTTTCGTAAGCAGACATATTTGGTTCAAAAGCATCCATCTTCTTCTGAAATTCTGCCATTGCTTTGTTGAATTTTTGCATTTCTTTTTCATCATTTACATCTTTTGGATGTACAGGAGGCTTTGGCATTTTAGACATGTCAATATTTGCAACAGGCATTGGTCCTTCAGGAAATTCTGGAGCATCAGGTGGTGTTGGAGGCGTAGGAGGTATAGGAAAATCTTCATCGTTATTATAACTTTCGGCTCCTTCTGAACTTTCACTTAGAGTTACAGGCTGATGAGTTTCTTTGCCAGTTTGCAAATTAATAGTTTCAGTACCATCTTCATTTTTTATTATAACAACACCAAAAGGTTTTATGGCTTCGTTACCGCTAGTTTGCATGATTTGCGATTTGCCATTCTTTCTTTTTATGTCAACTCTTATTCCAGTTAATTCATTATCAGAATTTCTTGTTACTTCTGTAAATGCAACAATTACTTCATGATTTGCTTTTAATTTCTGTACAATTTCATCTAATTCTTTATCAGTTGTATTCTTTTTAATTTTGTACACAAATACATCCTTCGCGTCAGATTTTGTATTTATAACAATATCTTCTTTTGCTTCTTTTTGTTCTTTTTCCTGGGCAATAACTTTAACTTGAAATAAGAATACAAATGCTCCTAATACGGGAAGAACTAAGGCATACTTCCAGTAATTTTTCTTTTTTGATTGATTTTTGTTTAACATGACGATTCGTTTTTTGATTAATGATTGATAAAAGTGATTGGTGATTGCAACACAATTTTCATGTGTTGTTATTTTTAAAAGCGTGTATTGATACGCTTTTTTATCGGTAATTTTTTTCAAAGCTTCGGCATCGGCAATGAATTCTAAGTTTTGCATAATAGCTTTCTTGTACAACCAAACGATTGGGTTAAACCAGAATACGATACAAAATATCCTAGTTATCAATACGTCGGTAGTGTGATTTTGTTCGCTATGAATTTTTTCATGTTCCAGAATATTCTCCAATTCGCTCGTATTGTACAGTGATGAGTTGTACACGATATAATTGAAGAAAGAAAACGGAGCAATATTCTCAGAAACATCTACAAACTTAAAATCGGCTTGGTTTTGAATGGTTTGTCCTTTAATAACCTTTTTAAGACTATAAAAGTCGAAGGCAAATTTTAATAATAATAAAGTGATGATTGAAACATATAATATAACGAGACACAGGTTTAAATGTGTGTCTAACCAACTCTGCTCTATAGGAGTTGTTTTAATTGTGGTATTTATAGAAGAGGTAAAATTGGTACGGGTAGGAGCAACCCAAACTATTTTGGTGTAAACTACAAATGGCAATACAATCGATGTGATTAATCCCGATAATAAAAACCATCTATTGCTATTAAAGAAAGTTTCTTTTCGCAATAAAATGTAATACGCCAAATAAAACAAGGTGATTAGCCCGCTAGTTTTAAGAATATAGATAAAAATTGCCTCCATAAATTATTATTTTTTGTTTTCTATCATATCTAAGATTTCACGTAACTCATCGGCCGAAATTTTTTCTTCTTTGGCAAAAAAGGAAACCATATTCTTATACGAACTATTAAAATAATTATCAATTGCAGTACTCATAAAGCGCTTGCTATATTCTTTTAGAGTTACTACAGGATAGTATTGGTGTGTGTTTCCAAAAGGAGTATGTGCCACAAAGCCTTTCTCTTCTAAGTTTCTTACAATGGTCGATAGGGTGTTGTAATGCGGTTGATCCTCAGTAATTTCTGCTTGGATTTCTTTTACAAAAGCTTTATTCAACTTCCATAAAATGTGCATTATCTCTTCTTCTTTGTTGGTTAACTTTTGCATGTTTTCTAATTTTAATTCAAACTTACAACTAATTCTATAGTTACACAACTATAAATGCAGTTATTTAACTATTTTTATAGTTAGTTATAAAATAGATAGATGCAATTAGAAACGTATTTCAGGTTTAAAATATTGTTTTACAGTGATTTAATTTGTTTTGAGGAAAGGGTTTTTGTGTTATTACAAAATGCTATTTTCTTTTTGTAATTCTTTTTGAATCCAAATACAACATGCGGTTGCAGCCAATCCGATAGTTCCCATTATAAACCAATTAGACTGATATCCTAATCGGGTAATGAATTCAAAACCTACTTTAGAACTAATAATATGTGCCAGACTAAAACTCATGGTGTATAAAGCCATGTATCGCCCTTCTTGACCGCGAGGGGCTCTGCTTAAAGCAAAAGCATTAGAGAAAGGAAAATTCAATATTTCGCCCACCGAAACCATAATCATTGCAAACACAAGTACTCCAGCCCAAACATTAATTAATAATAGGTAGAAACTAGAGGCCATTAATAAGGTTCCGTAGGTAATTATTTTAATTTTCGGGAAAGCTTTACGTTCTAAATAACTTACTAATGGCATTTCTAATGAAAATATCATAAGTCCGTTTAAGGTCATTAATAGCCCCGTTTGTAATTCGCTTAAGCCAAATTTTTCATTGTGATATAAAGGTAAAGTGGTAAAAAGCTGAAAGAAAACCATTGCAGTAGCAAAACTCACAAATAAGAACACCCAGAATATCTTATCTCTAAATACCGATTTTGGTTCGCTTATTATATCATGGCTACTATCATAAACTGGTTTTTTCTTCTCTTTTACTAATAATGCAAAAATTGAAATCGAAAGAATACAAGAGGCACCATCTACCCAAAATAATCCCTGATAACCAATTCCCATAATAATTAAACCTCCTAATGCAGGACCAGCAGCAAAACCAAGATTTACCGCAAGACGTACCAATGTTAAGGCACGGGTTCTATTTTCGGGTTTGGCATAAGCACTAAGGGAAACATACATTGCAGGGCGAAACATATCGGCAACAGTCATAATAGCAAACATACCCAAACACAATGACCAGAAAGTAGTTATGTATTGCAAAAAGAATAGGGCGACACCACTGGTAAATAAGCTAAATACCATTATTTTGTAAAAACCTATTTTATCGGATAGTTTACCACCAAGCCAGGAACCCAACATAGATCCTAAACCAAATGCTACCATAATCCAGCCCACTTCGTTATATGTAAACTGAAGGTCTTCTTTTAAATACTTGGATAAAAAAGGGAGAACCATAGTTCCTGCACGGTTAATAAACGTAACAAGTGTAAGTATCCAAATCTCTCTAGAAAATCCTCTAAAATTATTAATATAGCGTTGAAAGGCGGTGATTAGCATTATAAATGGGTTATATGTGCAAAGTTATAAAACTTTGTAACTTACAGACTTTGTTGCTTTGTTACTTTTAAACTATTTTTGCTAAAATTTATACGATGAAAAACCTAATTCTATTTTTGACGCTTTTGGCTTTAAATTTTGGTATTGCCCAAGAAAAATTTGATCGTGCTGCTGCCGAAAATTTCCAAAAGACAATTAATGGAGAATATGCAGATGCAAAGACGAGTCCGTTATTGGCAGAAGATTTAAAAACATTCCAGACATTAGATTTTTATCCAATAAATGAAAAATATGCTGTTGTGGCTAAATTTGTGAAAGCCAAAAAAGAAAAGCCCTTTGAGATGAAAACTTCTACAGCCAGAAAGCCAATGTATATAAAATACGGAACTGTATATTTTACCATTGATGGAGTAGACTTACAATTAAATGTATATCGCAACATCGACCTTTCTAAAAAAGATGAATATAAAGATTATTTATTCCTACCATTCTCGGATTTAACCTCTGGGAAAGAAACTTATATAGGAGGAAGATATATTGATTTAAAAATTCCAAAAGGAAATACAATCGTAATCGATTTTAATCAGGCATATAACCCGTATTGCGCTTATAACCATAAGTATTCTTGCCCGATTGTACCTTTAGAAAATGATTTGAACGTGGCAATTGAAGCTGGCGTTAAAAAGTTTCATGATTAATGCATTTTTTTAATTTCCATACACATAAATCAGCAAATCATCCAGATGTTCTGGATTTAGTAAATCAATACCCTAATGAATTTGACGCGACTATTCCGTTTTATTCTATCGGGATTCATCCTTGGTATATTATAGAAGATAGGGTTGAGGCTGAATTGGAAATTATAGATAAAAAACTGGCTGCAGTAAATTGTCTTGCCGTTGGCGAATGTGGTTTGGATAAACGTACAGAAGTTTCGTTTGAATTACAGAAATCAGTTTTTGAAAAACAATTACTTCTAGCCGAAAAGCATCAAAAACCAGTCGTGATTCATTGCGTAGCAGCGTTTCAGGAAGTAATTGCTTTAAAGAAAAAACTAGGAATTACTGTTCCTATGATTATTCATGGGTTTTCTAAGAATCAGCAAGTTGCCAAGCAACTTTTGGATAACGGATTTTATATTTCTTTTGGAAAATATCTAATCAAGAACCCTGATTTGGAAGCGGTTTTTAAAAATATTCCCAATAATCGATTTTTTTTAGAAACGGATACAATCGAAGAAACGATAGAAATAGTGTATGCTTTGGCAGCAAAATATAAAAACATAACAATTGAAGAATTACAGCAGCTAATATCAAGTAATTTTGCAACTGTTTTTAATAAACAAAAATTGGATTTTTAAACTTCAATAACATTAAACTTTAAACAAAAAATATATGGCAGAGTGGACGGAAAGAGCCGAATTATTATTTAAAAAAGAAGGATTAGATAATCTTAAAAATTCACATGTTCTTGTAGTAGGATTAGGAGGAGTAGGGTCTTTTGCAGCAGAGTTTTTGGCAAGAGCTGGAGTAGGAACAATGACAATTGTAGATGGAGATGTAGTAGATATTACAAATATAAACAGACAATTGCCAGCATTACACTCGACAGTTGGGCAACCTAAAGTTACAATTGTTGGGGATCGTTTGATGGATATTAACCCAGAATTAAAACTAATACGTGTTCAGGAGTTTCTTTCGCCAGAGCGCGCTTTTGAGATAGTTACTGAGGAGTTTGATTATGTTTTGGATTGTATCGATAGTGTTACTCCAAAACTAAATTTGATTATTGCTGCCAAACGCAAACGTGTAAAAATCATTAGTAGCATGGGAGCAGGTGGAAAGATGGAAGCTGCAAAAGTGAAAGTAACAGATATTAGCAATACTGTAAATTGCTATTTTGCAAAAACTATCCGCAGAAGATTAAAAGAAGCCAAAATTGATAAACTGAAAGTAGTTTTTTCTTCAGAAATTCAGGATGAATCAAGTTTAAAAATGACTGACGGATCTAATTTCAAAAAATCATTTTATGGTACAAACAGTTATATGCCAGGATTATTTGGTTTATACGCAGCCGAAACCGTGATTCGTTATTTGCTCAAGAAGTAGTTTTGTTGTAAGATGATAGATGCAAGATGCAAGATTTATTGGAAGTATCCATTAGATTGTATAAACTCATTTATTCTTTTAAATCTCTGCGACGTAAAGAATAGTGAATAGTCTATATTATAGTAAATACTCTAAATAAATAATATTTCCACAATATAAAAAAACTATGCGCCTTTGTTACTTAGTGCCTCAGAACCTTAGAAAAAAACCTTTGAACCTTTGCAACTTAGAACCTTAAAAAGAAAAAATGATAAAAACAGTAATTTTTGATATGGACGGCGTAATTGTAGATACAGAACCCGTACATTATTATGCCTATCACAAACAATTTGAGGAATTAAATATCGATGTAACCGATGAGGTTTATGCTTCGTTTACAGGGTTTTCGACTCGAAATACGTTTCAGAAACTAAAAGAGACTTTTGTGATAGAGCAAGAGGTGGAAGATTTGATTCAGAGAAAAAGAACTATTTTTAATGATGCTTTCGATACCAAAGAAGATTTATACTTGCTAGATGGTGTTGAGGATTTAATTAAAGATTTATATGCTAATGGGATGCAATTGATTCTGGCTTCATCGGCTTCTAAAGTTACTATTGAGCGTGTTTTTACTCGTTTTAATTTGTATCAATATTTTACAGACATTGTAAGTGGGGAAGATTTTCCTCAATCGAAGCCTAATCCGGCTATTTTTCTGCATGCAGCATCGTTGTCTAAAGCACCTAAAGAAAACTGTATTATTATCGAAGACAGTACAAATGGAGTAAAAGCTGCAAAAGGAGCAGGGATATATTGTGTGGGATATAATAGCGAGCATTCTAAAATGCAAGATTTATCTGATGCCGATATAATTATCAACCATTTTGATGAATTAAACTTTGAAAAAATAGTAAAAATTAAGTCTACCATTAGGTAATTATTAACAATTAAAACTAATTGAATTCGTAATTTTGAGGAAACAAAAAAACTATATATAAATGAAAAAAATACTTATTGCCCTAGCAATTGTTATTGCTCCATTTGTTGCCGATGCACAAATGAAAACACCTCAATCGAGTCCTAAAGCTGTTGTAAACCAAATTGTTGGTTTGACAGATCTAGAAGTGGTTTACTCTAGACCTGGTGCTAGAGGTAGAGCAGTATTTGGTAATTTGGTGCCGTTTGGTAAATTATGGAGAACGGGTGCTAACGAAAATACAGTAATATCATTTAGTGATGATGTTGTAATTGACGGTAAAACATTGAAAAAAGGTAAATATGCTATTTATACTATTCCAAAAATTGAAAGCTGGGATGTTATTTTTTACTCAAAAACGGATAACTGGGGATTACCAGAAAACTGGAATGAAGCTGATGTAGCTTTAAAAACTACAGTAAAAGAAGAGGCTTTAAACAAAGCTGTTGAAACGTTTACTATCGGAATCAATAATTTAGATCCTAATTCTGGAACTATCGATATTGCATGGGAGAATTCTTCTGTATCAGTAAAATTTGAAGTTCCTACAGATAAAATTGCTTCAGAAAGTATCAAAAGAGTATTGGCTGGACCAACATCAAATGATTATTTTAACGCTGCACAATACTTTTTTCAAACTAAAGGAGGCGATATCGCTAAAGCAAGAGAATATGTTGACAAAGCATTAGAGTTAAGCGCTGATAAACCATTCTATTTTTACAGACTTAAATCATTAATCCAAGCGAAACAAGGAGATAAAAAAGGAGCTGTTGAAACTGCTAAAGTTTCACTTGCTGCTGCTGAAGCTGCTAAAAATCAGGATTACGTAAAAATGAATAAAGACAGTATTTCTGAGTGGAGTAAATAATAATTTATTCTATCTTAATTTAAAAATCCCATTTCGGAAATATTCGAAATGGGATTTTTGTTTTGAGTGGTTAGATGCCTTTATTTATATAAAAGTTCTTGAGGATATTCTTCTATTAAATCACGTAAAATGTAATCATAATAAGCCTTTGAGTATTTAGGATTTTTCGCTTTCATGCTATCTATTTCCTGTAATGTTTTATCTCTGCCATTAAGATATAGTTTCATGATAAAATATTGTGTATACAGTAAGGAATCGTTAGGAGTACTTGTAATTTTATTTTGTATTAAATCGATATTTTTATAAATATACTTTTTCGAAAGTTCCATATCTTTCTGATTGTTTAAAGACTTAATTAAATTACTGGTAATTTCTTTTTGATATTTATCGAGTATAGTATCCTCTTGTAATAATTTTTCTAATTCATCATATTTTTTCATGTACATTAATAGGGGTAAGACTAACTCTTTGTTGTCGTTGGTAATACCTTCTTCCTTATAAACTGTATTCTCATTTAATGATTTATAACTCTTTTCGAGAAACTTTTGATTCTTTGTTTTATAATATTCAGTTAAATACTGATTTGCTATTTTAAGCGAATTAGTATCGTTTAAATTATCTTTTTTATTACACGATAATAGTATTACACAGCTTATTAAATAGATTAAATTTTTCATAGTTTATTTGTTAGTCTAAATAAATTTTTAGTCTATTTGATACTTACTTCTTTAAATTGGAAATCCTTTTGAATTGTATGAGTATTCAAATATACTTATCGTTTTTTGAAGAGAATCTAAGAAAAACTCCTGTACATTTGAAGTAGTTGACGTAGTTTTAACTATGTTATTTCTATTACCATTTAACATACTAAGAAATCGGTCATCATCAAACAATAAATCACAACCCAAAATATTTTTATACGGATTGTTCATAGTATCATATTCTTTTATTGTCGTTTGAATCACAACTTCCTGATTGTCTTTATATACATACTCTTTTTTCACAAGATTACCATTTTTAAATGTGAGAGTACCAGTTGCTTTTTCTGTTTCTGTTGAGTTAAAAACAAAGTACTTTTTAAACGAAACAGTTCCGTCTACGTTATGCGTATAAGCAGTTTTCGAGAAACCATTATCCCCAGTAAATTTTTCTGTATAACTAACTAACTTTCCATTATCATATCCAAACTCATATGTATAGTAAGCTGAAGCCTGTTTAGTAATATAATTTCCTGTATACGTAAAACTAATGTCACCACTACTAACTATTCTATTTCCGTTATATACATTTTCAGAAGAGTATGTCTCTTTATTATTTTCTTTACCAATCTCTTTTCTTAATAAAATATTCGTAGAATCATTTTCATAATCATCATCTTTAGAGCAAGAAGAGAGTATTAGTACAGAAACTAAAAATATATAAAATATCTTTTTCATTATTTTTGATATTATTATTTTTAAATTTAGAATGTTATTTTCGATAAAAATAAAACTGATCTATTCCAATAATTCAAGTTATTGCAATCAAATTAAAGTTTATGAATAAAATACATTTTAAATATTAACGATGACATAGTTCAAATATATAAATCCCAACAAATTTATTAACTAATAAACATCATGTTAATTTCACAAACAAAAATACCCGAAATTGATTTCGGGTATTTTTTATTCCATTTTATCGTGAAAATTAAATTCCTGCGATTGCTTTTATCTCATCTATAATTCTCAAAGCAAGAACATCTGCTTTTTCTTGTGACGGTGCTTCGGTATAAATACGAATAATTGGTTCTGTATTCGATTTTCTTAAATGTACCCATTCTGTAGCAAAATCAATTTTTACTCCATCAATAGTAGTAATATCTTCATTTTTATACTTCTCTGTCATTGCAACCAGAATCGCATCAACATCGATTTGTGGTGTTAATTCGATTTTGTTTTTACTCATATAATACTCCGGATATGAAGCACGCAAAGCCGAAACTGTCATTTTTTTATTTGCCAAATGTGTCAAAAACAATGCAACTCCTACCAAACTATCTCTTCCGTAATGAGATTCTGGATAAATGATTCCACCATTTCCTTCTCCTCCAATAATAGCATTGTTTTTTTTCATCAACTCTACTACATTCACTTCTCCTACAGCGCTGGCTTCATATTTTCCGCCATAAGCAACTGTAACATCTCTTAAAGCACGAGATGACGACATATTCGAAACTGTATTCCCTGGAGTTTTACTTAAAACATAATCAGCACAAGCTACAAGAGTATATTCTTCTCCAAACATTTCTCCATCTTCACAAATAAAGGCCAAACGATCTACATCTGGATCTACTACAACTCCTAAATGTGCTTTTTCTTTCACAACCAATTCGGAGATATCTGTAAGATGTTCTTTTAATGGTTCTGGGTTATGAGGAAAATGTCCGTTTGGTTCGCAGTATAATTTTACTACTTCAACTCCCATTAATTCTAATAATTTTGGGATAATAATTCCTCCAGAAGAATTCACACCATCTACAACAACTTTGAATTTTGCTGCTTTTACTGCTTCAACATCTACCAAAGGCAAATTCAAAACTTCATCGATATGAATATCCATATAAGCGTCATTAATTGTAATTTCGCCTAAACTATCTACATCTGAGAAATCGAAAGCTTCTGCTTCGGCGATTTCTAAAATCTTTGCTCCTTCTGCTCCATTAAGGAATTCTCCCTTTTCATTCAATAATTTTAATGCATTCCATTGTTTTGGATTATGTGATGCAGTAAGTATTATTCCTCCATCTGCTTTTTCTAAAGGAACAGCAACTTCTACTGTTGGTGTTGTCGAAAGACCCAGGTCTATTACATTAATTCCTAAACCTACTAGTGTATTTACAACTAAATTATGAATCATCGGACCTGAAATTCTTGCGTCACGACCAATTACAACCGTTAATTTTTCTTTTTTAATATTATTCTTAAGGAAAGTTCCATAGGCCGAAGCAAATTTTACTGCATCAACTGGTGTAAGATTGTCCCCTACTTTACCACCAATTGTTCCTCTTATCCCTGATATCGATTTTATTAAAGTCATTATATTGAGTTATGGTTATAGCTACAAATATAAAAAAGTTGCCGAGTAAGTAAGAGAATAAAAAGCCAAGATTTTAAAAAAGTAATCAAAGCATTCTGTTTTTAGACAAATGAGTTGAAAAGTTTTTATACTTTTACATGAGTAAACTTAGTGCCTTCTGTTTTTAGAACCTTCGTAACTCCAATAAAAATGAATTTCCTAGCTCATATATATCTTTCTGGCGATAATGATTTGATTAAAATCGGCAACTTTATGGCCGATGGAATTCGGGGGAAACAATTTGAAAGTTTTCCTGCTGAAGTTCAAAAGGGTATTATTTTGCATCGCGCCATAGACACTTATACCGATGCTCATCCTGTGTTTAGACAAAGTACCAAAAAACTTCATGAAAAATACCATCATTACGCTGGTGTTATTATTGATATATTTTACGATCATTTTTTAGCCAAAAACTGGAAAACTTATTCAGATGAAAATCTTAATGATTTTGTTGATAGATTTTACAATTCTTTGGCTGAAAATCATAGCATTTTAAGCGAAAAAACACAACGTATAATGCCTATTATGTTTCACGAAAACTGGCTCGTAAGTTACCAAACCATCGAGGGGATTAATCATATCCTAACTCAAATGGATCGCAGAACAAAAAACACTTCAAAAATGCAATTCGCTACAGCGGAATTAAAAGAATTTTACACCGAATTTGAAGCTGAATTCACTGATTTTTTTGAAGATTTAAAACAACACGTTAATCACAAATTACTTTCATTATGAAGAAGATTGCCTTTTTATGCTATTTTATCTCGCTTACCTCTTTTGCCCAAAACACAACTAATCAACCAACAGGATTAGTTACCAGCAAAGCAATGGTTGTTTCGGCACGAGCTGAAGCATCCAAAATTGGTTCCGACATTATGAAAAAAGGAGGAAATGCATTTGATGCGATGGTTGCTACCGAATTAGCATTGGCTGTAGCTTTTCCATACGCAGGAAACATTGGCGGAGGAGGATTTATGGTCTACCGAAAAGCAAATGGTGAAGTTGGATCTATTGATTATAGAGAAAGAGCTCCTCTGAAAGCTACCAAAGATATGTTTCTTGATAAAGACGGAAACGTTATTAAAGGAAAAAGTACTGAAACTGCTCTAGCCATTGGAATACCAGGAACTGTTGCAGGAGTTTTTGCAGTACACAAAAAATTTGGCTCCTTACCTATGTCAACAATTTTAGAACCTGTTATAGCACTAGCAGAAAGAGGTGTAATTGTGACTAAAAAACAAGAAGAGCGTTTAAACAATTACCGAGATGTAATTATAGAAAGAAACGGCAAAAATACTTTGTTAGCAACCGTATATAAAGAAAATGATACTATAAAATATTCTGCTCTTGCAGAAACTTTAAAAAGGATTCAGAAAAATGGTCGTGATGAATTTTACAAAGGAAAAACTGCTAAAATATTAGTTGATTATCTTAACAAAAGAGGTGGGATTATCTCTATGAAAGATTTAGCATCATATGAAGTAAAATGGAGAAAACCATTAACTTTTAATTACAAAGATTTAAAAATTACTTCGATGTCTCCACCTAGTAGTGGTGGAATTTGTTTGGCTCAAATACTAAAAATGATTGAACCTTATGATTTAGAAAAAATGGGACATAATTCAGCAGAAGCGATTCAAGTAATTGTAGAAGCAGAAAGAAGAGCTTATGCTGATAGAAGTTACTTTTTAGGCGATCCTGATTTTGTAAAAATCCCATTAAAAGGATTACTTTCTGATGATTATTTAAAACAAAGAATGTCTACTTTTAGTTTTGACAAAGCTACTTTGTCTTCGGATGTAAAACATGGAGAAATAAAATATAGCGAAAGTACCGAAACAACACATTATTCAATCGTAGATCAATTTGGTAATGCTGTTGCTGCAACAACGACAATTAACGATGCATACGGTTCTAAATATTACTGTGATGAACTAGGTTTTTTCCTAAATAACGAAATGGATGATTTTAGCGTAAAACCTGGAGAACCTAATATGTTTGGATTAGTAGGAAATGAAGCTAATAGTATTGCTCCTCAAAAAAGAATGCTAAGCTCTATGACTCCTACAATTGTGGAAAAAAATGGTAGTTTATATATGGTTGTTGGAACTCCTGGTGGTTCTACAATTATTACATCGGTTTTACAAACTATATTAAATGTGCATGAATACAATTTTAGTATGCAGGAAGCTGTAAATGCACCTCGTTTTCATCACCAATGGTTACCTGACAATATTAGCTTTGAACCAAAAGCTTTTAATTCGAAAACACTTGAATATTTAAAAACCAAAAATTATATCATCAACGAAAAAAATCCTCCTGTAATTGGAAAAGTAGATGCTATTTTGGTTTTACCAAACAAAAGTCTAGAAGGTGGTGCTGATTTCCGTGGAGATGATACAGCTGTTGGTTTTTAATTAAATAACATATAAAATGTCCTTTTTTTTTGAAGCTGTTAATTTCTTTCGAGAGATTAACAGCTTTAAAATTATATAGTTTGGGTTCTAAAAGCTAAATTTGCACTATTACATAACTTTTTTAAAACATAATGTTAAAAAAATACATCCGGAGATTTGAATCGATTATTGCAATGCTGCAATCTGTATTGACGCAAAAGCAATTTATATTCTTGTCCAGTGTTTTGGTTGGTATTTCATGCGCCTTTGCTGTAATTGTTTTAAAGACATTTGCTCACAGTGTATTTTCGTTTGCCACTTACATTAATGGTATTTTAAAATTAAGCTTCATCAATAGTATATTACCTATTATTGGTATTTTACTTACTGTTTTTGTTGTAAAAAGAGTTTTAGGCGGAACTATTGAAAAAGGTACTTCGCAGATATTATATACTGTTGCCAAGAAAGCGAGTATTATACCCAAAAAACAAATGTATGCCCAAATCATTACAAGCTCTCTTACTGTTGGTCTTGGTGGATCTGCAGGTTTAGAAAGTCCAATTGTGGTTACTGGAGCAGCATTTGGTTCTAATTATGCTCAAAATTATAAATTACCTTATAAAGACAGAACTTTACTTATAGGTTGCGGTGTTGCAGCTGGAATTGCAGCGGCATTTAATGCGCCAATAGCTGGGGTTCTTTTTGCTATCGAAGTTTTATTGGTCGATGTAAGTATTTCGGCATTTACCCCAATTATGATTTCGGCTGCTACTGGTGCTTTGGTTTCGGCAATTGTTTTAGACGAGAGCATCTTATTAAATTTTAAGCAACAACAAACATTCGATTATCATAACATTCCTTTCTATGCTCTTTTAGGTGTATTGACTGGTTTTATAGCTGTTTATTATGCTAGAAATTTCCAAAGAATAGAACATTATTTTGCTAAACTAAAATTAAGCCCTTATAAAAAAGCTTTATTTGGTTCTTCGATGTTAGCAGTTTTAATTTTTATCTTTCCAACATTATTTGGTGAGGGATATGAAAGTATAAAAACCTTATCCGAGAGCGATCCTGGAAAGTTATTAGACAATACCTTATTTGCAAGCTTCAGAAACAATCAATGGGTTTTACTACTTTTTGTGGGATGTACTATGATGATGAAAGTTTTTGCTTCTGGCTTAACTATTGGTAGTGGTGGTAATGGAGGAAACTTTGCTCCTTCTTTATTTTTAGGTTCTTATTTAGGGTATTTCTTTTCAAAATTTGTTACCCTAATCGGACTTTCAAAATTGCCTATTAGTAATTTTACCATGGTAGGAATGGCTGGAATATTAAGCGGATTATTTCATGCACCTCTTACAGCAATTTTCCTGATCGCAGAAATTACTGGTGGTTATAGCTTAATGATTCCTCTTATGATAGTTTCATCTATAAGTTTTGCTATTTCTAAACGTTTTGAGAAATATTCGCTTGACGTAAAAGGTTTAGCAAAAAAAGGTCATGCTTTTACCAGCAATAAAGATTCTAATATTTTATCGACTTTAGAGATTGATTCTATCATTCAAACTGACTATTTAACTGTTTCTCCAGATGAGCATCTTAGTAAGCTAGTCGATTATATATCACATTCTAATCAAGTTGTTTTCGCGGTCGTAAATAACGATGGTGAATTAGTAGGGATTGTACATTTTAATGATATTCGTGAGATTATATTTAATGTGTACCGAGTAAAATACACCTTGATAAAAGATGTTATGAAAACTCCTCCAGCAACTATCTCATCAATAGATAGCATGGAAACGGTGATGAATAAATTTGAAGCATCTAAAGTGGCATTTTTACCTGTAATAAGAAATGGGAAATATTACGGCTTCATCTCCAAATCTATAGCTTTAGAAGCTTATAGAACTAAGTTAAGATCTATGACGATAGAATAAGCTTAACATCGGATAGAATTGGAATTAGATTTATCCGATATTAAGACGTATCTTTGGGGTATTATGTTGAATATAGACTTAACATATAGAACCGAATTTCAATCAACATTTGAAAGACTCTACAAAAAAAGACAAGATTTGCAAGCCAGCAGACCGTTGCCTAACATTGCTTTGCGTAAAATTCGCGAAAGCTTATCGATAGAATGGACATACAACTCCAATGGTATCGAAGGTAATACTATGAGTTTGCGAGAAACTCAAATGGTGATTCAAGAAGGGATAACTATAAAAGGAAAATCACTTCGAGAACATTTTGAAACTCATAACCATGACAAAGCCATCGATTATTTATATTCGATTGTAAGCGATGATTACAAACTACGAAGCATAGATATTCTTTCTCTTCATGAATTGGTGTTACGCTCTATCGAAGATGATTTTGCAGGACGCATCCGTAATGGTGGTGTTCGTATTTCGGGAGCTAATTTTATGCCTCCGAATGCCAATAAAGTCTCAGATTATCTTGATGAATTAATTGATTTTATAAATACAAATCCGTTAGGCTTAAATGATATTGAGTTGGCAGCAATTTTTCATCATAAGTTTGTTTGGATTCATCCATTTTTTGATGGAAATGGACGTACCGTTCGCTTGAGCATGAATTTATTATTGATGCGTTGTGGTTTTCCCCCAGCAATCATCCTGAAAAATGATAGAAAAAAATATTACGAGGCGCTCAATCAGGCTAATAATGGTAATTATCAAAAATTGATTCTCTTGATGAGTCAAGCTCTGGAAAGAACACTTAATATTTACCTAAACGCAATGCCTGGTAACGAAACCGAGTATCAAACAATATCTGATATTGTAAGCGAGCCAAGCGCACCTTATGGTCAGGAATATGTAAGTTTATTGGCTAGAACAGGAAAAATTGATGCTTATAAAGAAGGTCGAAATTGGTATACAACCAAAGAAGCTATTGATGATTATATTTTAACCCGCAAAAGAAAACGCTAACTACTTAAGTTGGCGTTTTTTTTATCTGTGCGAGTAATGGAACGCGGATGAAACGGATTCGCTATCGCGAAAACGCGGATAAACGCGGATTTTCACAAACTTTGAATCTGTTTTATTATTCTTTTAAAAATCAGTTTTTATCCGCGTCTTTACGAAGTAAATCAGTTTTATCTGTGTACTATTTTAACGCAACGTATATTAAATCAGTATTTTTAGATGAACATTATATAACAGTAAATTAATTTTATCCGCAATCTATTTTAACACAAACTTCTATACTGTTATATCAAAAGAACAAATCAAAATGGTAACTTTGCTTTTTTGCAAAAACTATGTCGGATACAAATAATACTATTGAAGTTCTTGGCGCAAGAGTTCACAACCTAAAAAACATCGATATTTCTATTCCTCGTGAAAAACTGGTCGTAATTACTGGTTTATCTGGTTCGGGGAAATCTTCTTTGGCATTTGATACTATCTATGCCGAAGGTCAGCGTCGTTATGTCGAAACTTTTTCGGCTTACGCGAGACAGTTTTTAGGTGGTCTGGAACGTCCTGATGTTGATAAAATCGACGGACTTTCGCCTGTAATTGCTATTGAACAAAAAACAACCAGTAAGAGCCCGCGTTCTACCGTTGGGACAATTACCGAAATATATGATTTCCTTCGTTTATTATATGCCAGAGGTGCTGATGCCTATAGTTATAATACGGGCGAAAGAATGGTGAGTTATAGTGATGAGCAAATCAAAGATTTAATTATCCGAGATTTTCTGGATCAACGAATCTATGTACTTGCACCTGTTATTCGTGCCAGAAAAGGACACTATGCTGAGCTTTTCCAACAAATAGCGAAACAGGGTTTTTTAAAAGTTCGAGTAAATGGTGAAATCAGAGAAATCACCGCTGGGATGAAACTGGATCGTTATAAAACTCACGATATCGAGATTGTAATTGATAGAATTGCTGTAACAGCTGTTTCTGAAAACGAAAAACGCATAATGGAAAGCATCAATACAGCGATGCATCATGGCGAAAATGTATTGATGATTCTAGATCAAGATACTAATGAGGTACGTTATTTTAGTCGTAACTTAATGTGTCCTTCTACAGGAATATCATACCAAAATCCAGAGCCAAATTTATTTTCTTTCAACTCCCCTAAAGGAGCTTGTGTGCATTGTAACGGATTAGGAACTGTAAATGAAATCAATGTTAAAAAAATAATACCTAATCCTAAGCTATCTATAAAAGCTGGTGGATTTGTTCCGCTTGGCGAATACAAATCGTCATGGATTTTTAAACAGCTGGAAGTTATTGGAGAGAAGTTTGGTTTTAAAATTACCGATCCTATCGAAAAAATTTCTGATGAAGCCATGAATATGATTTTGCATGGTGGAAAAGATAAATTCACCGTAAACTCAAAAGATTTGGGCGTTGCTCGTGATTACAAAATAGATTTTGAAGGAATATCTAATTTCATCAAAAATCAGCATGACGAAAGTGCTTCGACTACAATAAAACGTTGGGCAAAAGACTTTATGGACGAAGTAAAATGTCCGGAATGTAATGGTTCTCGATTAAAGAAAGAAGCTTTATTTTTTAAAATAAACGAAAAGAATATCACCGAATTGTGTGATATGGATATATCTGATTTGACTGCGTGGTTCTTGGACTTAAACAGTCATTTATCAGACAAACAACTTTTAATTGCTTCTGAGGTTGTTAAGGAAATAAAAGACCGTTTGAACTTCCTTATGAATGTTGGTTTAAATTATTTGGCTTTAAGCCGAAGTTCTAAATCTCTTTCGGGTGGTGAAGCGCAACGTATTCGATTGGCAACTCAAATTGGTTCGCAATTAGTTGGTGTATTATACATTCTAGATGAGCCAAGTATTGGTTTACACCAAAGAGATAATGAAAAATTAATTCATTCTTTGGAACAATTACGTGATATCGGGAACTCGGTTATTGTTGTAGAGCATGATAAAGATATGATTGAGCGTGCCGATTATGTAATTGATATTGGTCCGAAAGCAGGAAAATATGGTGGAGAAATTATCAGCAAAGGAACTCCAGAGGAGATTCTGCAGCACCATACCATCACGGCTATGTATATGAATGGCGAAATGAAAATCGAAATTCCTGCAAAACGTCGTGAAGGAAACGGAAAGTTTTTAAAACTTACCGGAGCAACAGGAAATAACCTAAAGAATGTTTCGATTGAATTGCCTTTAGGAAAAATGATTTGTGTTACGGGAGTTTCAGGAAGTGGAAAATCGACGTTGATAAACGAAACGCTCTACCCTATTCTTAACGCTTATTATTTTAATGGTGTGAAAAAACCACAACCTTATAAAAAGATCGAAGGTTTGGAACATATTGATAAAGTTATCGATATTGACCAAAGTCCGATTGGGCGAACTCCTCGTTCGAATCCTGCAACATATACAGAGGTTTTTACTGAAATAAGAAATCTGTTTACGATGACTTCCGAAAGTATGATTCGTGGGTATAAAGCAGGTCGTTTTAGTTTTAATGTAAAAGGCGGTCGTTGCGAAACTTGTGAAGGTTCGGGTGTGAGAACTATCGAAATGAATTTCTTACCTGATGTTTATGTAGAATGTGAAACTTGCCAAGGAAAACGTTTTAACAGAGAAACTCTTGAGATACGTTATAAAGGAAAATCAATATCAGATGTTCTGAATATGACGGTTGATGAAGCTGTTCCTTTTTTTGAAAACATTCCGAAGATTTACAGAAAAGTAAAAACTATACAGGATGTTGGTTTAGGTTATATTACGCTTGGGCAGCAAAGTACAACGCTTTCGGGTGGTGAGGCACAACGTATTAAACTTGCTGGGGAATTATCTAAAAAAGATACCGGAAATACGTTTTATATTCTTGATGAACCTACAACAGGATTACATTTTGAAGATATTCGGGTTCTTATGGATGTAATTAATAAACTGGTTGACAAAGGAAATACGATCTTGATTATCGAGCATAATATGGATGTAATAAAACTTGCCGATTATATTATAGATATTGGTCCTGAAGGTGGAAAAGGTGGCGGACAGCTTATTGCGAAAGGAACTCCTGAAGAAATAATTAAAAATAAGAAAAGTTATACAGCGCAGTTTTTGAAAAAAGAATTATCTTAGTATATTGCGCCCCGCTTTAGGGTAAAATAAAATTGATAAAGTATAGACTAGCCCAGATGGGAACGGTATCCTTTTTATTTTTTCTTTAAAAATAAAAAGATA